>NZ_JBEZKL010000257.1:0-4207 GCF_040704695.1 Streptomyces sp. NPDC048411 | reverse complement strand
TCCGCCGCTACATCATCTGGCGAAACCGCCACGCCGACGACCAGCGCCTACGCGCCGTCGTCGACAGGGCAAACGTTGCCTGATCCGGCACTAGCGCCGCGAAGCAGCGATGGCGGGACTTCCGCGTCGAGTTGGATGCCGACGCACGGCTGGAGATTCCGGTCGATTCCTCTCTGCACTCAGTGAACCTCGCCGGCGCTCGTGGCCGCCACGTACATCGCTCGCGCAGTACTGACCCCGTCACGCACCGGCAGCACTGTCAGGAGGTCATCCTGCGCGGGCTGCGGACCATCGCCGCGACACCCGGAATGCGGGTTCGTGCTGTGTACCGGGAGACCGGAAACTACGGGCGCGACCGGCCTGCCCTCTACGCAGCCCTGCTGCACCAGCTCAACCGCGAGCTCGCCACGTCCGGCACTTACGGGGTAGTCATCGTTGATGGTGACGGCACTGAGAGTGCCCTACGGAGGGCTCATCGGGCACTTCCGGATGAGGGGCGCCACATTATCGGCGACCCAGTGTTCCGGCCTGCCCGGGACCTGGATCTGCTACAGGCGGCCGACATGCTGGCGTACTCGGCCTACCAGTCCATTGCCAAGCGCCCGTCCCGCGCCTTCATGTGGCACTGGTTCGGCGCCACCTTCCCCGGCGCCCATGGTCCAAGCGCTCTTTGAGTAGAGCAGCTGCGGAAAGGGACTGGGCCCCGGACGAAGCCGGGGCCCAGCCGGGCCGGACCTGGAACCCCGAGTGCTGCGGGCCAGGACCGCAAATCCAGTCTTCCACATCAACCACCTTGAGGAGGGGCTCAATGCCTGCATATACGGCCGGCGCATCTATCACTGTCGAATGGGGCAAGCAGCAGGTTGAGGTGTCCACCGTCGATCACGCACTGCCCGACGCGTCCGATGTGGACGAACGAAACAAACTGGTCAAGGCGGGCATGAGGTCTCCTTTGGTCGCGCTACCTGAGGACGCCTGGCACGCGGTGGCGCGGGCCACTGTCACGCCCGAGACAGTGGCACTGCAACTGCGTGAGTCCCAGGATTCCAGGGCTAGCCTGCTCCTGGAGGAGCACGTGGACGGGGCCACGCTACGGTCGGTTCATGGCCGGGTCTGGCTGTCCGAGTTGTTTCCCGCTATCCAACCACGTACAGGCCAGGAGCTCCTGGCTGTTGACGACCCGCAAGTCACGGGCATGGCTGAGAACGGTAAACCGCAAGCGATCCTGCGCTATCGCTACGAGAGCCTGAAGCACCTTAAGCGACACGTCCAGCAGACCATCTCGACGACCCTGTACCGGAATTCCTATGCGGAGTCGATCCTTGCCAGGCGGGTGACACGCGCCCTGATCGTGCACCCGGTCATCTACGAATTCGACGACGGCACGGAGCCGGTGTGCGCTCTTGTTGCCCGAGACGGCATTACGCGACTTGCCAGCGCTTGGAAGGTTTTGGCGGGACCGGACAGCGATCCGGAGCAGGTGGCCGGCCTGGCCGTAGATACTCTCTTGGCCCAGTACCAGCAGGCTGCGAACGAGCCAGCCAAGCCACTCACCCAGCGAATGGCGCTAGGTCGACAGAGCCGACGCAAGCTCCTGCGCGACGAATTCATCAGGGAGATCGGCAAGGCGGGGGCGAACGAGCAGCCGTCTTTGCGCGCCGTTCAAATTGCTCAATCCCATCTCGTTCCGGCGCACATTACGGTTGGTGCCCAGGCGCACGAGCGAACTTCGCTGAACGCCGAGGATTTGTTCGATGACGCACTGCGCTCCATCCTCGCTTCGGTGCATGTCGAGTTCAAGCCGTGGGACACCGCCGCCCAGAACGTCGAAGTCGCGGGCCGTGCCCTCAAGCGCGTCCTCCACAGCGGTACGGGAAGCGGCGCCGCAGAGGACGGGTTGCACGCGGTGTACGAACTGGCCGTCGGGCTCCGTCCAGCATCAGATGCCCCGCAGGTGTACGGGAACCAGAGCATCCCCAGTACCGGCTTGTGGCGAGCTGTCCAGCTGCTGCATACCCTCACTCGACCAGCTGTCTTCGAGGAGCTGAGGAGCCGAGCGAAGGAGATCAAAGGTGATCGCCGGATGACTGACAAGGGCTATGCCGGTTTGCTCGGCCCCATCGTCGATCACCCCTGGCGGTCCAGTAAGAAGTCCGCTGCCCAGCAGGCCCGCAACGCTTGGAGTAACGGAGGCGTCCTGTTCAAAGAGGTGCTGGAGGACGGTTGGGCTCCGGTCGTGACTGAAGACTTCACTACGTTGGTTGAGCCAGCGCTCAAGGGCAGCCGCGACGCCCGTCTGACCCTTGCACTGGCGGGCGGCACGGCCCTCATTGCCGACAAGCTGCTGACCAGGAATGTGGGCTCGTCGGTTGGCCTGACTCGGGCACCCGGCAAAGTCCCCTTCCGTGGTGATGTGCACAAGATCGTCGAAGGGCTGGCCCGGCAGGGCAACGAGATCGGCTTTCGGACGTTGGCTCTGGCAGCCCAGCGCTTTGAAGACGACAGGCTGCCCCGTAACTCAGGAACGAGGCAGCAACTCGGCTTGCCATACGACCAGGACACCGAGAGAGATGGCGATTACCAGCACTCCGTGGTCGATCTGCAGGCGTCGGACCACATCCTTCTGGCCGACGGCAAGCCAGTCATGCTCCTGGAGTGGGACATCGTCGTCGCGTCGGACCCGAAGCGCTCCCTTCAGGCGCTTGGCCCGTCGCAGGATAATGAGCAGGATGACGAGGGTGCGGAGGCCGACGGCACGGCCGCTCCCGTGTCATCGGTGGGGGGCGTGGAGGATGTCGAAGAGTTGTCGCAAGCAGCGCCGGACGTGGAGGTGCCGGTCGAGCAGCAGATTCAGGACAGGCGCCGTGCGCTCAACAACTGTCTGGCAGACGCCAAGACCTACGTCGACGCATTGGCGGATTTGGGTCAAGCTGTGACCTTCCCGCCGCTGCTCGGTCCGGCCGAGGACTGGATGGACTTGCGCGACACCGCCCTCCACGTCCTCAACGCGATCCAGAATCATGAGGCTGACTACGCCGGCGAGGAACAGCCCGAGGAATGATGGTAGGCGCCCCTGGAGCCTGTGGGCGACCTCCCTATGCGAGGTTGCCCGCGGCTCGGCCCGAACGGCAACCGCCTCATCCACGCCTAACCCTGGGTATTCAGCGGGGTTGGGTGATCTGACGCCCTGATAGCAGAAAGGTGCCGCTGAACTGCGAGGATGCGAGTGTCTAGATCGTATCCGTTGCAGAAGTCAGGGCACCTTTCTGGTGGTTGAGCGTACAGGGTGGGACAGTCGGCTGTCCGTGGTGGCTGACGGGAAAAGGCTGATCGGGCATGCCGGGGCGATGCTGCTGCGCCGGTGCGCGGACCGCACGGGGCTGACGGACGCGCTGGCGAAGGTGCTGCCGTCCAGCACGGTGGCCGGCTGGCGGGACCGCGCGGGGGTGCTGGTGCACCTGGCGGTCACGATCGTGCTCGGGGCGGCGAACCTTTCGGATGCCGAGCAGCTCCAGCTGCACCACCGGCCCCTGTTCGGCCCTGCAGCCTCGGACTCCACCGCCCGCCGCGCGCTGGCCGCGCTCGACGAGGCAGCCCTGGCGAAGATCGCAAAGGTGCGGGCCCTGGTGCGTCGGCACGTGTGGGGCCTGCTGCACCTTCGCCCGGGAGGCTTCCCGTGGCTGACGGTGGCAGGCAAGCGGCTGACCGGCTGGATCGTCATCGACGTCGACGCCACCGTCATCACCTCGGCGTCGAAGAAGGCCGGGGCAGCGGTCACGTTCAAAAAGACGTTCGGGTTTCATCCGCTGGCCGCGTGGTGCGCGAACACCACCGAGTCCCTGGCCATGCTGCTACGGCCGGGCAACGCCGGAGCCAACACGGTGGCCGACCACATCAACGTCCCCACCGACGCCCTCGCGCAGATCCCCGGCTCCTCGGCCGCGAAGATCCTGGTGCGGGCGGACGGCGCCGGAGCCACCCACGGGCTGCTGGAACACCTCGAAGCACTGAACACCACGCGGCGCACGGTCCGCTACACCGTCGGCTGGAAGATCACCGAAGACGACGAGCAGGCCATCGCGAAGCTGCCCGAGGCAGCCTGGGAGACCTCCGTGAAGTTCCCCCTGGGGCCTGGACAGCGGGTTTTTAGGCTGCGGGGGTGAGGTCCTGCCTGAGCAAGATCCTCGTTTCGAGCGGGGTGACGTAC
>NZ_JBEZKL010000256.1:0-4530 GCF_040704695.1 Streptomyces sp. NPDC048411 | reverse complement strand
GCCGTGCCGGAGCTCCGGCACGGCCCGCCGACCCCGCGGTCGCGGACGGCGGGGCTGCGCCGTCATGTCCTCCCGGCGGCGCGCAGGCGATCCCGTACGCGCGATCAGTGGGGTCGCAGCGTACGCACCGCCTCGCGCGCCCGGTCACGCAGTCGTTCGTCGGCCGGGGCGATGCCTGACTCCAGTCCTGAGGCCGTTACCCGCAGGTCCCTTTCAGCGAGGGCGGTCAGCCGGTTCAGGTGGTCGTCGGTGAGGGCGGTCGGACCGAGGGCGACCAGGGCATCGACGGCGGTGACGGGTTCGGCGTCCGCCTCCGCGGCGTCCAGGAGCAGGCCGGCCAGCCGAGGGGCGTCGAGGGACTCGGGTGCGATCGCGTGCAGGGCGAGTACCGCGGCCGGGGTCTGCTGCCGGTCCGTCAGCAGACCCTCCAGTGCGGGGACCAGCGGGCGGGCCGCCTCTCCGATGAGGGCCGCCGCTCGCGCGGCGCGGATGAACGTCCAGCGCATCCAGTCCGGTCCGGCCTCCGCGAACACCCCGGCGAGCACCGGCACCGCCTCCTGCGCGTCGCCCGTGATCCGCCACAGGGCGGTGGCGATCTCGACATCGCCGTCCAGCTGCGGGATGGTGCGGTTCGGCTCGGGGACGGTGAGCGCGGACCGCAGGGCGGGCACCAGACCGGCTGCCTCCGGGCCCAGTTCGCCGGCGGTGCTCGCAGCCTCCCGTACGTCGCAGCCACCCTCGGCGAGCCGTGCGGCCGTCGCTGCCAGCAGGGGGCCGGTGTCGCCGGTCAGCTCGTGCACCGCCCCGGCCGCCGCGAGCCTGCCCGCCTTCGGCCCGGAGCGGGCCGCGGTGGTCAGGAGTTCCGCCACGTCCGCGCGGTGCTCCGGCGGGCAGACCGCCACCAGCGCCCGGGGGACGACCTTCGGGAACCGCACCAGCGCGGACCGCAGTTCGGGCAGGGCCGAGGATGCCCGGCTCCCCCAGGCGGCGAGCAGGGTCGTGAGCCAGAGCGGCTCGTTGCCTTCGAGATCGTCCGCGACGAGTCGGACACGGATCGCGTCCAGCAGGTCGGGGTCGTACGGGAACGAGAGGGCGGCCGCACCTCGGTTCGGGAAGCCGCATACGGCACCGAGCGCGCGCGGGCGCCGCCCCAGGTCGCGAGCGAGGAGCGGCGCGGCCTGCGCGGGGGCCACGGCGACAAGCGCTTCGAGCGCCCGGTCCGCCGGATCACCGTGCCCTGCGGCGAGTCGGGCCAGGACCGGTGCGGCCACCGCTCCATGGACGCCCAGCTTCCTGAGGAGCGAGTACGCCGCGGGCACAGCGGCCGGGTCGGCCGTCAGGGCCCGCAGGGGCGCGGCCAGCCGTTCAGGCGCGCTGCGCGAGAGTTGACAGGCGGTCTCGGCCGCCCACAGCGCCTCGGCGCGGGCGTCGGGGTCGGGGCTGCGCAGTGCCGCGTCGAGCAGGCCGTACGCCGCTTCGCGGTCCTCGGGGGTGTCACGGAGCAGCAGGGATTCGACGACGTACTGCAGTGGTTCGTTGCGCTCCTGGTCGAGGCGGCTCCGGACCAGCTCGTCGGCCGGGAGGAGCGCCAGCATCGCCTCGTGGTGGGCGGGGCCCCAGGGTCGGCCCGCGTCGACGTCGGTCAGCAGGGCCGCGATCCTCACCTCGCCCGGCGCGCCCGCACGCATGGCACCGGTCGCCTCGGCGGCGCTCCCTGCCGGGTCCAGATGGGCGATGGCGCCGAGGAGTTCGGCCCGGACAAGGGGATCCGTCTCTGCCGCCCAGCGGCTCCGGAGCACAGGCAACACCTGGCCGGATGCCCCTGTCATGGCCGCGGTCCACGCGGCGGCCTGCCGCAACCCGGGATTCTCGTCGGCGATCCAGCCCAGGATCAAAGGCAGTTGGGCGACGACGGCCGTCCGGCAGGCGGCTTCATCCGTCTCCCCCTGGTCCTCGCCGCCCTCCGCGATCCCGCCGAGCAGCACCAGCAGGTCCTCCGTGCGGTGCCCGGCCTCCGCGAGCCGCACCAGATACGGCACCACGTGGGCCGTCGCCTCGTACACCGAACCCTGATGCAGGATGCTGCCGTACAGCTCGGAGAGCGCCTCGGACGCCGCGTCCTCGTCGTCCCCGGCGAGCACCCGCAAGCAGTCGGGCACATCGACGGCGCTTCCGTACGCATGGTGCAGCTCGGCCCACGGCTGGGCGTCGACCTCGGCGAAGAACAGTGCAAGCTCCATGCGGACGATCTTGGCACCCGTCACTGACAATGCCCCGGCCGTACCCCGCCCACGATGCCGAACTTGCCCAGCCGCCCGTGACCGAGTGCGCGCCCGGTAGGACCACCGGCCGATCGGCGAGCACCAGCGGGTGCGTGAGCCGCTCATCCATCGAGCGGCACCGGATCAGCCAGCAGCCGCGCGTGGAGCCGGCCGCGCGCAGCTGCTGGGCTGAGCCGTGAGCCGGCGGCCCTGGATTCGGCCTGTCGCCGCGTTCCGCCGGCTCCCGGGGCACCCCGCTCCGGGGTTCAGCCGACTGCCGGTGTTTCAGCTGGTGAAGAACTCGGTGATCTGCTGGGCGACCTGGTCGGCGTGGGTCTCGTGGACCCGGTGGCCGCCGCCGAGCGTGATCACCCGGCAGTCCGGGATCAGGGCGGCCATGTCGGCCAGCCGGCCCTGCGGCATGGTGCTCTCCGGGCCGCCGGCGATCATCAGCGTCGGCGCGACGATCTCGCCGAGACCGTCCGCCCACTGCGGGTCGGGGGCGGCGACCTGGGCCCGGATGGGCGCGACGACATTCCAGTCGTAGTCGACCGGCTCCTCGGGCTGCGCGGCGGGCCTCGGCTCACTGGGGAACGGCGGCGGGGTCTCCACCAGCACCAGGCGCTCCACCCGGTCCGCGTGCTCCTGGGCGAGCAGATGGGCGACGACGCCGCCCATGGAGTGGCCGACCAGGCCGACGCGGTCGAGCTCGCACTCGTCGAGGAAGCCGAGGACGTCGTCCCTCATCAGCTCGAAGGAGTACTCGTCGGGCCAGTCGCTCTCCCCGTGCCCGCGCAGGTCGAGGGCGTACACCCGCCATTCCTCACCGAGCAGGCTCCCGACCGCTTCCCAGCTCGCGGCGGAACCGCCGAGGCCGTGCAGCAGGACGACGGGCGAGCCGAACGGGTCTCCCCAGGTCCGGTACGCGAGCCGGACGTCGCCGACATCCACAACAAACTGATCATCCATACCCCTGACGCTACAGGCGAACGGACCAAGATCCTTCCTCGCGCCTGGCAGGCTGGAGAAGTGAAGGTCATTCCGCGTTCCCGGCTCGCCCCCGCCACGGCTCTGGTCACCGCTCTGGCCATGGCGGCCGCCCTGCTGGCGGCATGCTCCGTGCGCTCGCCCGGGATCGTTTCCGGGTACGGCGCCCCGGGGGCCAGGCTGGACGAACCGGCCAAGAAGGAGATCGCCATGCAGCTGGTTTCCAGCGCGGAGAACTCCACACTCGACTGGAAGGCGCAGTACAAGTACATCGAGGACATCGGCGACGGCCGCGGCTACACCGCGGGCATCATCGGCTTCTGCTCCGGCACCGGCGACCTGCTGAGCGTCGTCGAGCGGTACGCATCGGCGCGCCCCGGCAATCCGCTGGAGCGGTTCCTGCCCGCTCTGCGCGCGGTGCAGGGTAGCGATGCGCACGACGGCCTCGGGCGCCCGTTCACCGACGCATGGGTGGAGGCGGCCGCCGACCCCGCGTTCCGGTCGGCGCAGGATGCCGAACGGGACAGCTCATACTTCGATCCGGCGGTCGAACAGGGAAAGGACGACGGTCTCGGCGCCCTGGGCCAGTTCATCTACTACGACGCCTACGTGATGCACGGGTCCGCCGACTCGAACGGCACGGTCGGCTTCCGTACGATCCGCCGCGAGGCTCTCGACGCCACCGAACCGCCGTCCCGGGGCGGCGACGAGGTGACGTATCTGAACGCCTTCCTCGATGCCCGGGTCGCCGCGATCCGCGAGGAACCCTCGCACTCCGACACCAGTCGCGTCGAAACGGAGCAGCGGGTCTTCGTACGCGAGGGCAGACTCCAGCTGGAAACGCCGCTGAAGTGGAAGGTGTACGGCGACAGCTACCGTATCGACGAACCCTGAACCCGCGATCGGCGGGCGCGTGAAGCGTCTGCGCGAGGGGCCGCGTGCGTCGGCGCCCAGCATGGTGCCGGCCACCGGTCCCGGGCCGGCCACCGGTCCCGGGCCGGCCACCGGTCTCGGGCCGGCCACCGGCCCCGTGGCCCAGTCCGTCCGGAGCCCCGTCGCCGCTCGGGGTGCCAAGGCCCCGTCGGCGGTCTGCACAGTCGACGGCAACAGGGTCAACTTCCGCGGCGGACCGGGGTCGGAGTACCCCGTGCCGGGTCAGGTGAACCGTGGTCAGCACCTCAACTACCGCTAGGGCCTGTTCCGGGTTGAGATCTAGATTTTCGGTTTTCTGCCCCGTGTCACCTTCCGTGCTGGTAGAAGGCTGGTGTGACGCGGTCTGAAG
>NZ_JBEZKL010000255.1:0-4554 GCF_040704695.1 Streptomyces sp. NPDC048411 | reverse complement strand
GGCTGTGCGCGGTGGGCTACCAGGCGGCCGGGTTCGACGTGCTCACCGTCGCATACCTGGTCGCGGTGTACGGCGCGGTCCGGGCCCGCGGCGTGGTGTCGGCCGGGTCAGGACGAGAAGAGCATGCGGCCGAAGCTCTTGTGCCGGTAGTGACCGCCGTGGTGCTGCGGGGCGCCCCAGACGGGGGCCGGCGCGGCGGGGTAGGCCTGGGGGGCCGGCGGCGCGGGCGGTGCCGGCTGGGTCCACTGCGCCTCGATGCGGGTCAGGGTCTCCAGCTCGCCGTAGTCGAGGAATATCCCCCGGCAGCCGCTGCACTGCTCGATCTGGATGCCATTGCGGTTGTAGGTCTGCATCTGTGCGTGGCACTTGGGACACTGCATGATCGGCTCAGCTCCTCGCCGTCGGTTCGCCGTCGCCGGAATGCATGCCCGGAGACGATCGGTTCACCCTACGACGAGTGCTCGGTCACCAACTCGACCGGGATGGACGCAATTCGGGCACAGGCATCGATCATCGTCTGTTCCACCTCATCCGGACTTCGCCCCTCCGCCGCGGACTTGGCGAACGCCAGTGCCGCGGCCTGAACCGTCAGGGCGCGGGCCGGGACGTCGAGTTCGGGCCAGGGATCGCCGTCGGCCCGCACGGCGGGCCCGCCCGCTGCCCGGTAGGCCTCCAGGAATCGCAGCCAGACCTCGGGGGGCAGCAGTCCTGCCGCGTACCAGGCGGCGGGGCGGGCGAGGTCCCACGCGGGGTCACCGAGCCCCACGTCGTCGACGTCGATCAGCAGCCAGCGGCCCTGCGCCGAGGGGTGGCGAACGAGCTGGCCGAGGTGGAGATCGCCATGGCAGATGAAGTGCGAGCGGTGCGCGGGTGCGGGGGCTTCGTCGCGGGCCCAGGCAGGCAGGCGCCGCCATGCTTCGCGTACGGGGGCGATGGCCGGGTCACCGGGCCGCGCGGCGCACATCCGGGCCACGGCGAGGGCGGCTTTTGCGGGTCCGCGCATGGGAGGCAGGGCGGGCGGGGGCGCGGTGCGGTGGAGCCGGGCCAGGAGGACACCGGACTCTTCCCAGGGCGCGGCGTCGGGGTCCGCGGGGTCGACCGGTTCGCCGTGAGGCCACAGGGTCACCGGACGGCCGTCGACCACGGGAACGGCAGGCTGGGGTACCGGTGGCAGGAGGATGCCGCTGAGCGCGGGGGCCGAGGCCAGGGCCGTACGGGCGGCCAGGGCGGCGGTGTCGGTGTCCGGGGCGTGGGCCTTCGCGACCACGGAGCCAGAGCGGACGACCGTACCGTCGGCGCGGTCCGCGAGCACCGCCGGTGCCGGGCAGGAAGGACAAGGGGCCTCGGCGCGCCGGTGCGGGTGGGCCGTGTCATGGGCGAGGGCGCCCAGCGCGCGGACAACTGCGGTGGTCACGGTCTCCCCCGGTGGCAACAGGTGCGGCCCGGTCGGCCCCGGGCACGCCGACGAGCGTACGCGCTGCCGCGCAAGCCGTGGCAGCGCGTGGCGACGGTGTGGTGCACCGCCGCGCATTGTCCCCGGACAGCGCGATGTCCGGTCAGCTCCCCAGCTGACCGGACAAACGCTGCCGTCCGCCGCACCCCCGTCCCCACGGGGTTGTTGGCCGGATGTCCCGGTCCGGACCGCTCTTCCGGACCCGGGGCGCCGCTCAGCGCCCCAGCATCACGCCCACGGACGACGCCTGTGTGACCACCGCGTCCCAGCCGCCGAAGACGACTACGAGCAGGGCCGCCAGAGGAAGAACCATGGCCGTCGCCACCAGCGGGTGGCGCGTACCGGACGACGGGCGGCCGCCGAACGCGGCATGAGCCCTGCGTCCCTGCGTGCGGATCATCGTCCGCGTCGCCGTGTCCGCCATGGTTCCTCTCCTGACCTGATTGTTGGAGCGACGGGCGTTTGACCTCGGGGGACGAGTGCAACGCCCGCCGCTTGAGTTCAACATTAGGGACGCGAGGAGGGTGGGTCGTCATGCCCGCGTACCGAATGCCGGGCCTCCCGGAGGATGAGCCGTGGGTGGTCGGCGTACTCCCCTGGGTGGAGATCCTGCGCTACGCCTTGGGGTCATCCCGGAGGGGACGCTCGGATGCGTCCTGCCTCGGGACCGGTTGTTCGACCAGGGCGAGCACCCTGGTCGCCATGAAGCGGGCGGTACGGACGGCGGCGCCGCTGCGAGTGACTTCACTCACTTCGACCACCCCTCGGCGGACAGCTGTCTCCACCCGGCGGCCTGCTCGGGTGGCCACCACCTCGTACGTACGCGTCGTGTCTCCCGCGTCCACGACTATCTCCACGCGATCGCCCTTCACTGATCCAATCCCCCTTCTGCGACGGACCTTTGAGATCTCGCACGGGCCCGGGAGCGTGGATCCGCGGCTCCCTGACCACTTCTCAAGTTTCCCACCCGGCACTGACAATCGATCGGCGGGCGAGGGCGCGGCCTCTGAGCGCGCCGGGCCACGGGTACGTAAGCTGTGCCACGTCAGGCGGACCAGGCAGCGGGGATGGGCAGACGATGGCGATGATGCGGCTCCGGCGCGAGGACCCGCGTGTCGTCGGCTCGTTCAGGCTGCACCGGCGACTCGGGGCGGGCGGCATGGGTGTCGTCTATCTCGGTTCGGACCGGCGCGGCCAGCGGGTGGCGCTCAAGGTGATCCGCCCGGATCTCGCCGAGGACCAGGAGTTCCGTTCGCGTTTCGCGCGCGAGGTGTCGGCGGCGCGGCGGATCCGCGGCGGCTGTACGGCGCGTCTGGTGGCCGCCGATCTGGAGGCGGACCGCCCGTGGTTCGCGACACAGTACGTCCCCGGGCCTTCGCTGCACGACAAGGTGGCCGAGGAAGGTCCGCTGTCGGCGGCCGAGGTGGCGTCGATCGGGGCGGCGCTCTCCGAGGGGCTCGTGGCGGTGCACGAGGCGGGTGTCGTCCATCGCGACCTGAAGCCGTCGAACATCCTCCTCTCTCCCAAGGGCCCCCGGATCATCGACTTCGGGATCGCCTGGGCGACCGGGGCGAGCACGCTCACGCATGTCGGCACGGCGGTGGGCTCGCCGGGATTCCTTGCGCCCGAGCAGGTGCGGGGCGCGGCGGTGACGCCCGCGACGGACGTCTTCTCGCTCGGTGCCACGCTGGCGTACGCGGCGATGGCCGACTCGCCTTTCGGGCACGGCAGTTCCGAGGTGATGCTCTACCGCGTGGTGCACGAGGAACCGCAGTTGTACGACGTGCACGACGCGCTGGCGCCACTGGTGAGCGCCTGTCTGGCGAAGGATCCGGAGGAGCGGCCGAGCACGCTTCAACTCTCCATGCGCCTCAAGGAGATCGCGGCCCGTGAGGCACAGGGCCTGCACGAGCGCCGACCGCCCGCCCAGCGCTCGGCGCAGGAGCTGGACCGGCCGACCGGCCGGCTCGACGGCCCGTACACCGAACAGCAGACCCGGCGTGCGGCGGGCCCGCCGCCGCCCCGTCCGCAGAGCCGGCAGGCGCCGGCGTCTTCGCGTGGTTCGTCGTCCCGCACCGGCGGTTCGCGCCCTCAGCAGCAGCCGCCGCGCATGACGACACGCTCCGGAAAGCGCCCGCAGGGCACGAACGGAACGAACGGCCGGCCGAGCACGAACGGGACGAACGGCCGGCCGGGCACGCGGCCCGGCGTCCGCACGACCTCGACGGGCCGGCGACCTGCCAATCCGCGGCTGCTGCGGCAGCGGCTCGTCGTGTTCGTCGTGGTGACGCTGCTCGTGGCGCTCGGCATCGCGGCGGCACAGGGCTGCCAGGGGCCGGCCCGCGGACTGGGCGCCCAGGACACTCCTGGTCGGCACGGGCAGCACCAGCCGCTGCGGCCCGACGACCCTTGTCAGGAGACGGCGGGCGGTCAGTCCTGCGGGCGGCCCGTCGCCACCGCGTAGAACACGACTGCGGCGGCCGCGCCCAGGTTCAGCGGGTCGACGCCGTGCGCCCTCCGGATCCGGCCGTTCGCCGGGCGCGACCAGGGCCTGCGTGGACAGCCCGTCGCCCTCGGCACCGAGCATCAGCGCCACCTTGTCCATCCGGTGCGGCGCCGCCTCCTCGATGCTGTCGGCAGCTCTGTGAGCTGCGCGGCTGGATCGTCGTGGAGGAGCGGGTCGACCATTCGATCTCCGCATCGACCGGTACCTCATAGCGGAGCCATGAGGCGCGGGCCGGCCCCGAGGGACCGGCCCGCGCTGTTTCACGGGGACGGGGTCACGGGGTCTTCTTCAGCGTGAAATTGCCGGTCGTCGTCTCCCCCTTCTTGAGCTTCGCGGTGGTGGTCACCGGCTGGTAGCCGTCCTTGGACACGATCACGGTGACCGGGTTGTTGCGGGTGTCGAACCACAGGGCGAAGGTGCCGTCCCTGGCGGTCCGCAGGGTGTAGCTCGTCGTCGAGGCGTTGATCTGGATGGTCGCCCCGGCCAGCGGCGCGGTGCCGCCCTTGCCGTCCTCGCCGAGCACGGTGCCGGCGTACTTGCCCCAGTCCTTCGGCGGGTTGACGTGCATCTTCACGCCGACGCCGGCGACCGAGTA
>NZ_JBEZKL010000254.1:0-4677 GCF_040704695.1 Streptomyces sp. NPDC048411 | reverse complement strand
CTGCTCTCCGGGGTCCCCTGCCACACAACGGACATGAGGCCAGGTCACTCACGAGACCGGCGAACCGGACCAATCCCAATCAAGCAATGCCCCTGGGACACGGATCGGGCCGCTGTTGACCCTGATGTAGATGTTGTTGTTGTCGAGCCCCCGCCACACTTGTACGTGGTCGCTGCTCAGGCTTCGGGCGTCGGTCATATCACCGTGGCTGTGGACGCCCTCGGCGTGCCATGTGACTTCCTCTCCGTACTGGGCGGCCTGGGCCGTACCCCCGGAGAAGACGAGAACCGACACCGCTGTAGCAAGGGCCACGAAGGCCAATCTAGAGCGTTTAAGCACAGATGCCATCAAATCTCTCTTTCGGGGGAAGTCTTATCTGCTGCGCACCGGCCGGTGTCCGCCCCATGCCCGTGAGCATGACACCCCAAAAGAGGCAGGTATGCCGATCGGACTGTCGTAGCGGGACGTAACCGGGAGTCAACCTGTTGCCTGCCCATGGGTGGAGGTGCCGTGCCGAGGATGCCGGCGTCTCCCGAAGCCACCTTTAGGAGAAACGTATCTAACTGCCACCAAGATACACACGTGTGAGTGATTTTGGTGACTTCACCCACGACCTGACCGCAGCCCGCAGCGCAGAACGCGCGGACCAGGTCCTGGTCTACGACCGCCCGGTTGGCAAGGACGGTCGCCGCCGAACTCGAAAAACGGCCTTGTCACGTTGTTGGGTGTGTGGGTGTCTGACGGTGTGTCGTGGTGTGGTGGGGCCGGGTGCCGGCCCTGTGTTCAGGCCGTTGGGTGCTCACGAACGCGGCCATCGCCCACACGGCGGCTTCCAGAACGGCCACCGGGTTCTCACCGAGCGGCAGAAAGGGTTCCGAAGAAGGCAGGACGGGTTCGGGCGATGCGGAGATGGAGGCCTCCGGGGGGAGCGCTGTTACAACATATGTGTCGCTCCTGTATGAACACATGCTGCCACAGGTAGGTGTGAGCTCCGTGATAGGCGGTCGGACGACGGCCTTGGTGGTCATGGCGCAGGTCCGGCGACGCGTCCGGCAGGTGCTGGAGTTACTCGTCGATCTGTCGGCGTGGTGGTCTCCGTCGTCACCTGCCTCTCCTATGTTTTCGGCGCGTCTGCGCGGAAGGTCGCCGGTCCAAGTGGGGCTTCAGAATCCCGGGCGGATCAGGCCGGTTCGTTTCGCGGTGGCCAGGACGGGGGTGGTCTCGATGGAGGCGACCTGTTTCATGGCGCCGATGGTGTCGGTCAGGAAGCGGTAGAGCGCGTCCAGGTCGGTGGTGGTGACCATGACCAGGAGATTGGCGGGTCCGGTGGTCGCGGCTGTGAAGCGGACGGCGGATTCGCGGCTGAGCTGTTCGCCGGCCGCCTGAAGGGCGCCGGGTTCGACGGACAGCCACAGTTGGGCCTTGGTGCGCAGTCCGAGCAGGGCCAGGTCGGTTTCGGTGACCAGGCGGACCGTGCCGTCGTGCAGCAGTGCCTCCAGGCGGCGTCGGACGGTGCGTGGTGTGGTGCCGGTCCGCTGGGCGAGGGTGGCGTAGTCGGCGCGGGCATTCTCGGTCAGGGCCTGGATCAGTGTCAGGTCCGTGGAGGGTAGAGGGGCCGGTGGCGGCGAGCTCAGCGGGAACGGTTGCACTCCCAGGCCTGCGGCCTCCTCGTCATCCAGCAGCCGGGCACCCCAGTTGAGGGAGGCGGGGAAGACCCGCAGCAGGGTGTGAGAGGTCCAGCCGTGGATGGCGGCAGTGGCCGGCAGATCGCGCAGCAGGAGGCGGTTGCGTGCCTCAGGGCCGTCCAGAAAGACGATGGTGCTGATCTCGTCACCGCCGCCGAGGATGTCCACCCAGAGGGTGTCGGTGCGACGCGCCAGGGTGGAGGCGACCATTTTGATGCGGTCGGGACGGCACCGGATGCGCAGGGCCATGGGCACCAGGTGGGGGAAGCGAATCGGATTGCGCTCTGCGGTGGCGCGCAGCGTGCCGTCGACGTACAGCGGGCCGGCGCGGCGGACCACGGTGCGTTCGGACACTCCCAGGCACGTGGCAACTTCTCGCCAGGAGGCACGCGGTGAAGCGATCAAAGCGGCGGCGATACGCTGATCTGTCTCTTCAAGGCTCTGGCGCACAACCGGCACTCTATACGGCACTCATGGCGCACAATCCGACTTTTGAGTGGTCGTTCTGGGGCTGTATCGCCGACACGTCGAGGATGGATGACGCGCCGCAGCGATGGCCCGCTACACCTCCTCCCGGCGGTGGCACGTAGATACGACAGTGGCCGGTCCCATCGTCTGACAGTCACCCGCCGCGCCCCTGAGCTGGGGCGCCCCGAACCGCGAAGGAGAACACGTGACCCGCCTCAACGTCCTTGCCCTGTCAGGAAGTCTGCGCCGAGGCTCCTTGAACACCGCCCTGTTGCGGGAGGCGGAGCGCCTCGGCCCACACCATCGCTTCGACCACTACGACGGGCTCGGCCGTCTGCCGCACTTCAACGAGGACCAGGAACATCCCGCGCCGTCCGCCGTCACCGAACTGCGTCACCGCGTCCAGGACGCTGACGCGGTCCTGATCGCCTCTCCCGAGTACAACGCCTCGATACCCGGAGCGCTGAAGAACGCCCTCGACTGGCTCTCTCGCCCGGCCGGCGACGACGGCCCCGCGCTCGCGCTCAAGCCGGTCGCCGTCATAGGGGCCTCCCCCGGCCCCTTCGGCACCGTCCGGGCCCAGCTGACGCTGCGCCAGGTGCTGCACAAGATGAACGCCCGCGTCGTGCAGCAGCCCGAGTTCCTCCTCTTCCAGGCCCACCAGCAGTTCAGTGGCGACGGCCGCCTCCCGGACGGCTCCCCTGCGCAGCAGCTGCTGTGCGCAGTGCTCGACGCCCTCGGACAACTCGCCACGACCGAGCAGTACCAGGACCGGACACGCGCATGAGCGACAGTCACGGCGTGGTGGAGCCGATGTCCCCCGAAGGGACGGACGTGACATGCACCTCGGAACTCTGAACCGACAGTCTGCCGTCCGCTCGCTCGAGCTGGGTGACGTGCGTGTGACCTATGCCGTGGACGGCGCCATGGCCATGTTGCCCTCGGCCTTCTTCCCAGGCTTCCCCATGGACTGCTGGGACGCCCATCCGGAGGTGCTCGACGAGGAGGGCCGGCTGGCCATGTCAGCGGGCGGCCTGCTGGTCGAACGTGACGGCCGCCGCCTGCTGATCGACGCCGGGATGGGGCCGGGCCCCGCCGGCCCGGACCCGACTCGAGCGGGCGAGACGCCCCGTCGATGCCGGGTCGCCGACGGCTGCCACCGTGCTCAGTCACTTGACTGCACCCGGCCGGCACCGGTGCCGGCCCGGCGGCCGGGAATCCTGGCCCACGTGGCCGTCGGTGTCGCCTCCGGGGGACGGCTGTGGAGTGCCCCGCGAACCACCTGACCGACTCGAAACGGACATATCCGAGCGATGCGGTGGTGGGGACGCTCCTACTGAGAACCACCTATGTTGAGTCATTAGACGGATACCCGGACATGTGTGTTGCGGCGAGTCTGTGCTCACGAAGCCGAGCGCATGGACAGCACCTCGCTGTCCCATGCTTCGCTGCCGAGTCCCTCCATGGCGATTCGGTGCTTCCGACATCCGAATCCGCCTTTGTCCGAGAGGGACCAGCATGCCGTTCATCACCGTGGGCCAGGAGAACACCACCGACATCGAGCTGTACTACGAGGACCACGGAACCGGTCAGCCGGTCGTCCTCATCCACGGCTTCCCGCTCGACGGACACTCCTGGGAGAAGCAGTCCGCGGCACTGCTCGCGGCCGGTTACCGCGTCATCACCTACGACCGGCGCGGCTTCGGTCAGTCCAGCCAGCCCACCACCGGCTACGACTACGACACCTTCGCCGCCGACCTCAACACCGTGCTGGAGACGCTGGACGTGCGCGACGCCGTGCTCGTCGGCTTCTCCATGGGCACCGGCGAGGCCGCACGCTACCTGGGCACCTACGGCTCCTCGCGGATCGCCAAGGCGGCCTTCCTCGGTTCCCTGGAGCCCTGCCTGATCAAGAGCGACGACAACCCGCAGGGCGCGGCGTCGGCGGAGTTCTTCCAGGGTGTCTCCGATGCGGTGAAGGCCGACCGGTTCGCCTACTACACCTCCTTCTACCAGGACTTCTACAACGTCGACGAGAACCTGGGCACACGTATCAGCGAGGAAGCCGTCCGCAACAGCTGGAACGTCGCGGCCGGCGGCGGTGCCCACGCCGCGGCCGCCGCGCCGCTCACCTGGGGTACGGACTTCCGCGAGGACATTCCCAAGATCGACGTGCCGACGCTCATCCTGCACGGCACCGGCGACCGCATCCTGCCGGTCGAATCGACGGCCCGCCTCTTCCACCAGGCCCTTCCCTCCGCCGACTACGTGGAGATCGAGGGCGCGCCGCACGGGCTGCTGTGGACTCACGCGGACGAGGTGAACAAGGCGCTGCTGGAGTTCCTCGCCAAGTGACGTCACCGGCGCCGCGTCCCCGGCGGGACACGGCGCCTTGCCGCGTCGGCACCCGGGCGGGTGGTTCCGCCGGCCTAGGGCCTGTTCTGAGTTCCCCGTCGTCCGCGCGAAGCGCGGGCGCAGCGGTGGTCGGTGCGTGCGATCGGCGTGCGGTGTCGCAGGTCATGTG
>NZ_JBEZKL010000253.1:0-4724 GCF_040704695.1 Streptomyces sp. NPDC048411 | reverse complement strand
TCGCCTTTATCGGCGTGTTCACCACGCGCACCAACAGTTGCTTTTGACGCACTCCCACCCCCCCGCCGGTTCCCCGGTGGCGTCTTCGCCTCCGGGGAACCGGCTGCGAGCCCGCGCCGCATGGGCGGCCGTCGCCCTCCAGTTCCGCGCCACGCCCGTCGGCGCCTCCCTGCTGTTCGGCGTGACCGTGGCAGTCGGGGTGACACCGGCCGCCACCGCCTGGCTCGCCAAGCTGCTCTTCGACGAACTCGGCCGCGGTTCGCACGCCGACGCGCGGCACGCCGTCACTCTCGGCATCGCCACGGCCACGCTGGGCGCACTCTCCGCCGTACTGCTGCAACTGGCCGCATACCTCGACGAGTTGGTACGCAGACGACTCGTCGTCGAAGTCGAACGGACCCTGTTCGCCAAGGTCGACGAGTTCCACGGACTGAGGCGCTTCGAGGATCCCGCGTTCCACGACCGGCTACGGCTCGCCCAACAGGCCTCGGAGGACGCACCGCACAACATCACCATGTTCACCCAGGAGGCCGTACGTTCGGTGGCCGCGATCAGCGGCTTCACCGGAGCCCTGCTCGCCGTCTGGCCACCGATGGTGGGCCTGCTGTTCCTGGTCGGCGCCGCCGCACTGCTGGCCCGGCTCTCGCTGGCCCGCCGCCAGGTGGTGGTCTGGGAGCTGACCTCGGCCCGGCTGCGCCGGCACCTCTTCTACCGCTCACTGCTCACCGACCCCCGCGCCGCCAAGGAGATCCGGCTGTTCGGCCTCGGCGGCTTCCTGAACGGCCGGCTGGTCCGCGCGCTGAGCGACGCCACCGAGGCCGAGCTCGCGGTGGCCCGGCGCGGAGCCCTGGTGCAATCGGCCTTCGCCGCGCTCAACGCCCTGGTCGCCGGCCTCGGTACAGTCGTCGTGATCGCGGGCGCGGCCCGCGGCAGATTCACGGTCGGCGACGTGACGCTGTTCATCGCCGCCGCCGCGGGAGTGCAGGGGGCGTTCACCGGGATCGTGCTGCAGGCCGGATCGGCCGCGGAGGGAGTCCGGCTCTTCGGCCACTATCTCGATCTGCTTGACACCCCCGACGACCTGCCCCGGGGCGAGGCTCCCGCGCCGGCACTCACCGGACGAATCGAACTGCGGGACGTCTGGTTCCGCTACGACACCTCCGGCCCCTGGGTACTGCGCGGGGTGAACCTGACCGTCCCCGCAGGCACCGCGATGGGCCTGGTGGGCCGCAACGGCGCCGGCAAGAGCACCCTCATCAAACTGCTCTGCCGCTTCTACGACCCCGAGCGCGGCGCGATCCTCTGGGACGGCACCGACATCCGGACCATGGACGTGGCCGAGCTGCGCCACCGGATCGGCGTCACATTCCAGGACTACATGACATACGACCTCACGGCGGCCGAGAACATCGGCATCGGTGATCTGCCGCACCGCGAAGACCTGGAGCGGATCCGCGACAGCGCGGCGCTCGCCGGCATCGACACGACCCTGCGGAACCTCCCCGCCGGATACGAGACCCAGCTCAGCCGGGTCCACCTCGACGAGGAGGACGGCACCCCCGGGATCACCCTCTCCGGCGGCCAGTGGCAACGGGTCGCGCTGGCCCGCTCGCTCATGCGCGGCAACGCCGATCTGCTGATCCTGGACGAGCCCAGCTCCGGCCTGGACCCGGAGGCCGAACACGAAGTGCACCGCACACTCAGCCACCATCGCCGGGGACGGACCGCGCTGCTGGTCTCGCACCGGCTCGGAGCCCTGCGCGAGGCGGACACCATCGCCGTGCTGGTGGACGGCAGGATCGCCGAACTCGGCTCCCACGACGAGCTGATGGCCCTGGGCGATGGACACTACGCCCGGCTGTTCGGCCTGCAGGCCGCGGGTTACACCGAGAGGGGCAACCGGACCAGGACCACGGAGGCGGCCACATGAGCCGCCTGAAACGGAAGGCGGTCACATGACGGGTATCGGGCGGACAACGGTGGCGATGGCAGCGGGCGCTGGCATGCTGCTCCTTTCCGTACGCGTACTGCGTTCACGCATCGCGCTCATCAGGGTCACCGGGTCGAGCATGGCCCCGACCTTCGCGGACGGCGACCGGCTGCTGGTCCGCCGCACCACGCGCGTGCGGCGCGGCGACGCGGTGGTCTTCCGCAACCCCCTCCCCTTCGCCAACGGCGACGAACCGCTGGCCTGGCTGGTCAAGCGGGTCTCCGCCCTGCCCGGCGATCCCGTGCCACCCGACGTGCGCGACATCGTCGGGGCCCCGGACGGCGGACTGGTGCCGTCAGGTTCACTGATCGTCCGCGGCGACGCCGCCCGCACACAGGATTCCCGCCACTTCGGCTACGTCCCCGAGTCGTCCCTGCTCGGCGTAGTGCTCACCCGCCCAACTGTTCTCGTTCGGAGTCCCGTTCGACCGCTCCCGAATGCGGCCGACTGACTCCGCCCGGAGGGCAGCCGGCATCGGGGATGCTCGGAGAACCTCCATTGACTGCATCCACCTGCCGGATGCCTGACCCACGCGATAAACCGCGGTTCACGGCGGTGTCCGCTCGGCACGCTTACGGCCTCCCCCACGATAAATGCCACGAGTGGCTCTCACCTCCCTGGAAGGACCGGGCCAGAGGCAATGTAGCCCCGAGTCGACACGAGCAACAGTGGTCACTTTCGCCTCCAGTCTCCCCAGGGAAACCGGAAGCAATCAGTCAACTTTCTTACCCTTGCGCTCAGTTGGAATGACCACATAGCTTCTGCCCCGGCCGGACCTCACCCATGGTCCGGTCTTCACCCCTACGACGGAGGTCCACGATGACCCGTGTGATCGGCACGATGGGCGACAAGCTGCTGAGCAAGCTGCTGAAGGAGGAGCGCGCAGGCGCCTGCGTTCCGGAGGCCGGCCGGTTCTGCAAGTGCGTGAACCACGTCCGGTACATCATCACCTGCCTCGGACCCTGCGCGAAGAGCGGCACCTGCTGACCCACGCCCCATCCCATGCCACCAAGTCCGCCGTGTCAGGTAACCACGAGGTAGTCATGAGGGTTATCCCCGGGGTGGAACAGCTCAGTCGCGGCACGGCTGAAGACCGGTTCCGCTTCACCTGTGACGGCGTGTGCGTCAAGCACACCGTCACACGGCGATGACGTGCTCCGGCCCAACTGCCGGTTACTCGGAGGAGACTTCTCCTCCGGGTAACCGGCTGCGAGCCCGCGCCGCATGGGCGGCCGTCGCCCTCCAGTTCCGCGTCGCGGGCGTCGTCGCCGCCGACTTCCACCATCAGCTCGGGCTCCACCAGCGTGAGGTTCAGCGTCTCCCGGCTGCCCAACCCAGCCCAGGACGTTGTGTTGCTACCCATCGCCGACAGTCGGCGATGCGCGGTCGCCGTCCGAACTTGGCCAACCACTGGCGGCTTTCCGTTTCCGGGACCCTGCTGCGCGGCCTGTGCCCGCACGCTCCGCCGGAACTGGAGAAGCTCGTCGCCCGACTCCTGGCCAGGACCCGGCGGATCGCCCGGCGAACGCCGGACAAGTCGCGGGCATCCTGTACAGATCAACGAGCGCTGCTACTTGCCCGGCTTGAACGCGCCTTCCGCCGGGTGCGCGAACGCCCCCACCGTGGTCTTCTTCCCGGCCGAAGTCCCCTTGAGCGCGAGCTGCCCGCCCATCACCCGTAAGTCCAGGTAGAAGCGCACCACGCCCCGCTCGGCCTTCAGGCCGTGGATGCGGGCGTCGATGTAGCCGAGCTGGTTCAGCTTCTGCCTCACCTGAATCGTGGTGGGCTTGTTCAGGCCAATCAGCGCCTGGGTAATGCGTTTGCCATGCTCACGGCCCTCACACGCCTCCACTCCACTCAGCTCAGGCTGCTCAGGCGTAGCAGTGGGGGACGGCACGTCCGTGGGCGGCTTCTCGTCCACCGGCAGCATCTCACTCGGCCCCGTGGGCGGATGCTCACCCGGGCCCGGATCATCCGACTCCGCCGCCGGGGCATCCGGCACGCATGGCGCACCCACCCGCTCCAGCATCTTCATAGACGCAACCTGCGCATCCGGGCTCGGGCTGGTAGCCACCGCCTGCGCGCCCACGCTGCCTGCGGTGTCCTGCTTCCGTTTACCGGCCTGCTCGCTGCCGCACGCAGCCAGCGCCACAACCGCGAGCACTGCCGCCCCCACGCCCGTAAGAACTCTGTTCAGCGTCATGAACACAGGCTCACAGCACAGTCTGCCATCGCGCATGAGCACGCGTACTCATGCGCGATGGCAGGCCCCGCAGAGGCGTGGTCGGGGGCCGGGCATCCCCCTCAGTGCACCCTGCCGCCCTCTGCCCCGGAGAAGAAGGTGGTAGGACACCGAGTTCTCCGGGCCCGGCGCGCGACCCGGTTCGAGATGTTCGTGACGCCGGAGCGGCTGAATGCCTGGTACCTGGAGTCCAGGCTGGTGAACATGGTCACTCCCGGCAGGGAGGACAACGTCCGGGTGGCCATGACCGTACGCGAGGCCATCTACCGGCTCGTCACCAACCGCCGTCTCGGCGAGAAGTTCGACCAGGAGGCGTTCGACGCGGTGAACACCGCCGCGCGCACGACTCCTGTGACGCCCCAGCTCACCCTGACCGGGCGGCTCACCGACGCGACTCCGGAGCAGGCGCTGGCGACCGTCGCCAGGCAGGCCGAAGGCGCGCACCCGCACCACCGGGTTGGGGCCTTCGGGCAGCCCGCTCAGTACACGGGA
>NZ_JBEZKL010000252.1:0-4814 GCF_040704695.1 Streptomyces sp. NPDC048411 | reverse complement strand
GGAGCCGGGAGGCAGACCGTCGGCGCCGGAGAAGGACCGCAGCCGGTCGGCCAGGGACTTCACCCCGTCCTCCCGAAGCCTGGTCACGCCCCTCCCGCGTGGTGTGCGGCTCAGCCGAACAGGCCGCCGATCGGGTTGCGGCCGCCGCCCGACGTGCCGCCGGACGTCGAGCCCGTGGAGCTGCCGCCGGTCGAACCACCGCTGGTGGAGCCGCCGCCCGTGCCGGTGGAGCCGGAGGAGCTCGGTCCGGCGCTGGTCGTCGGGGGCTGCTGCTGCGGGGTCGTCTGCTGCGGGGGCTGCTGCCCGGCGCCCTGTGTCTGGCTGGGCTGTCCGGCGCCCATGCCGCCGGCCCGGCCGGACTCGCGGACGCTGTCCGTGCCGGGCGTGGACGCCTGTGCGGAGGGCGTGGCAGCGGCGCTGGAGCGCGCCGGGGAGGGCTTCTGCCCGGCGGGGCTGTGCGAGGTCCTGCCCTTGCCCGACTCCTGCGGGAGCGGGGAGCCGGGGAGCTGGTTGGTCGGGTTGTCGTTCGGTCCGGGCACGGTGACGACCTCGGAGGAGCGGACGGCGCCGCCGAGCATCGAACCGATGAGCAGGGTGAGCCCGACGACGACGGTGGCGACGACGGCGCCGCGGCGCAGCACCCGGCGGCGCAGGTCCCAGATCGCGGAGCGCGGGCCGAGCCTGCGCCACGCCTCACCGGCCAGGCGCCCGTCGACGGAGTAGACGGGGGCGCCCGCGATGAGGAGCGGGCTCCACGCGGCGAGGTAGATGATGTCCGGCGCGTCGTAGACGGCGACGGTCCGCCAGCTGACGGTGACGAGCAGCGCGGCGGAGAGCAGGGCGCCGACCGAGGCGGCGACCCGCTGCCAGAGGCCGAGGACGGTGAGGACGCCGACGACGACCTGGAGGAAGGCGACGGTGAGTCCGGCCCCGACCGGGTGCGAGAGTGCGAAGTCCCGCAGCGGTTCGGCGAGTCCCCAAGGGTGCAGCGAGGTCAGCCACTTGACCATGGAGCCGTGCTCGCCGCCGTCGAAGTAGACGGGGTCGCAGAGCTTGCCCATGCCCGCGCAGATGGAGATGAAGCCGAGGAACACCCGCATCGGCAGGAGTACGACCCCGAGGTTCATCCGGCGGCCGGGGTAGTACGCGTGCCGGACGGTGTCGGCGCTGTGCCGTTGCGACCTGCTCCCGACGGTCTCGTCGAACTCGTCGTCCTCGTAAGGCTCATGGTCGTACCGGCCGGTGTCGACGGCGTCGTAGGCGCCGACCGCCTGTCGCATCGGGGGCAGCAGCGGGCCTTTGACGTGGCGGCCGCCGGACCGTTGGGGGGCGGGGATGATGGGAGTGGGCTGGGTTTCGTCCAGGCGCGGGATGACCTGGGTGGCCCCCGAGCCGCCGCCGAACTCGTCGCCGTACGGGCCGTACCCGCCGTCGAGGCCGGCCGCGGTGGAGTTCCGTACGGCCTGGAGGAGTCCGGTGGCGCCGGGGTCGCCGGGGGCGGACTTGCCGCTCCACACGACGGGCGAGCGCCTGCCGCGTCCCGCCCCGCTGCCGCTCATGGCGGGGATCCTGGCGGACCCCGCGGGAGCGGCACCGCGCACCCGTGCGCGCTGGCCGGGGGCGAGCTGCACCCGGAAGCTGGCGTGGTTGACGATGACCTGCGCTGGGTCGCAGTCCACCTTGGCCATGCTCAGGGCGGGTAGTTCGTCGAACCGAGGCGTTCTGGTGTCCACACTCATCTAACCGAGTGATGTGTGATTAGGACACTGCCTTGACGGCCCCGATGTGTCCGAGACCCGTCAACAGGCCCGGGCGGTGCGGTGGCCGGGTTGCGCACGGCGGTCGGTGCCGCCGCGTCTGCCGAGGTCGGAGCCCTGCGCCGCCGTCCGGCGGTGCGGGCTCCCGGACGGCCTCTCTCGGGCCCGTCCGGGAGCCGCCCCGGTCAGACGCGGCGCCGGGCCGCCTCGTACAGCACGATGCCCGCGGCGACGCCGGCGTTCAGCGACTCCGCGCCGCCCGGCATCGGGATCCGGACGAGGTAGTCGCAGGTCTCGCCGACCAGGCGGCCCAGGCCCTTGCCCTCGCTGCCGATGACGATGACGACGGGGCCGCTGAGCGCCTCCAGGTCCTGGACGGTGTGCTCGCCGTCCGCGGCGAGGCCGACGACCGTGATGCCGGCCTTCTGGTAGCCCTCCAGGGCGCGGGTCAGGTTCGTCACCCGGGAGACCGGCGTACGGGCTGCCGTGCCCGCCGAGGACTTCCAGGCGCCCGCCGTCATCCCGGCCGCACGGCGCTCCGGCACGACGACGCCGTGGCCGCCGAACGCGGAGACGGAGCGGACGACCGCACCGAGGTTGCGCGGGTCGGTGACGCCGTCGAGGGCGACGATCAGCGGGTCCTCGCCGTTGTCGTACGCGGCAGCGGTGAGGTCCTCCGGGTGCGCGTACTCGTACGGCGGGACCTGCAGGACGAGGCCCTGGTGGTTCAGGCCGTTCGTCATCCGGTCGAGCTCGGGGCGCGGCGCCTCCATCAGGTTGATGTTGCCGCGCTGGCTGGCGAGCTGGAGCGCGTCGCGCACCCGCTCGTCGTTGTCGATGTACTGCTGGACGTACAGAGTGGTCGCCGGGACGCCGTCGCGCAGCGCCTCGTAGACCGGGTTGCGGCCCACGACCATCTCGGACGTGCCCTTGGCGCCACCGCGCCGCGGGGCGGGTCGGCGGGCAGCGGCCTGTCGGGCCTGGGCGTTCGCCACCCGGTTCTTCTTGTGTCCCTTACGGGCGGAGGCGGGCGGCGTCGGTCCCTTGCCTTCCAGGCCACGGCGACGCTGCCCACCGCTGCCAACCTGCATGCCCTTCTTGTTGGACGTGCGGCGGTTCCTGCGCTGGCTGTTCCCGGCCATGACCTACCTGTTTCGTTGCTTCAGACGTGCGTACGTAATGAAAGTGTGCCGCCCGGAACGCCGGGCGGCACACGGACGGCCTACTGGCGCGGGCCGAGCGTCCACCGTGGGCCCGTCGGACTGTCCTCGATGACGAGGCCCGACTGGTTGAGCTGGTCGCGGATGGCGTCGGCGGCGGGCCAGTCCTTGCGGTCGCGGGCCGACTGGCGCTGGTCCAGGACGAGGCGTACGAGCGAGTCGACGACCCCGTGCAGATCCTCGCCGCGGTCGCTCTCGCCCGCCCAGTGTTCGTCGAGCGGGTCGAGGCCGAGGACGCCGAGCATCGCGCGGACCTCCGCGAGCCTGGCGACCGCCGCTTCCTTGTCGTCGGCGGCGAGCGCGGAGTTGCCCTGCCGGACGGTGGTGTGGACGATCGCGAGCGCCTGCGGGACGCCCAGGTCGTCGTCCATCGCCTCGGCGAACGCGGGCGGCACCTCGGAGGCGGCCACGACCTCGCCGCCGGCCTTCTCGATGACCCGCTGGATGAAGCCCTCGATCCGCGCGAACGCGGACTCCGCCTCGCGCAGCGCCTCCTCGCTGTACTCGATCATCGACCGGTAGTGCGGGGTGCCGAGGTAGTAGCGCAGCACGATGGGGCGCCACGCCTTGACCATCTCGCTGACGAGCACCGAGTTGCCGAGAGACTTCGACATCTTCTCGCCGGACATGGTGACCCAGCCGTTGTGCACCCAGTACTTCGCGAACTCGTCGCCGTAGGCCTTCGCCTGGGCGATCTCGTTCTCGTGGTGCGGGAAGATCAGGTCGATGCCGCCGCCATGGATGTCGAAGGCGGTGCCGAGGTACTTGTGCGCCATGGCGGAGCACTCCAGGTGCCAGCCGGGGCGGCCGCGGCCCCACGGGGTCTCCCAGCTGGGCTCGCCCGGCTTGGTCGCCTTCCACATCGCGAAGTCGCGCTGGTCGCGCTTGCCGGTCTCGCCTTCGCCGGACGGCTGGCGCAGGTCGTCCAGGTCCTGGTTGGAGAGCTCCAGATAGCCGGGGAACGACCGCACGTCGAAGTAGACGTTGCCGTCGGCCTCGTAGGCGTGACCGCGCTCGATCAGGCCGCGCATCATCTCGACCATCTCGGTGATGTGGCCGGTGGCGCGCGGTTCGTAGGTGGGCGGGAGGCAGCCGAGCGCGTCGTAGCCGTCGTTGAACGCGCGCTCGTTCTCGTACCCGATCGACCACCAGGGGCGGCCCTGCTCGGACGACTTCCCGATGATCTTGTCGTCGATGTCGGTGACGTTCCGGATGAACGTGACGTCGTAGCCGCGGTAGGCGAACCAGCGGCGCATGATGTCGAAGTTCAGCCCGGACCGGATGTGCCCGATGTGCGGGGCGGCCTGGACGGTCGCGCCACAGAGGTAGATCGAGACACAGCCCGCTGTGAGCGGGACGAAGTCACGGATCTGCCGGGCGCTGGTGTCGTACAGGCGAATAGTCACCCCTCAAGGGTAGTGGGCCCGCACCTGTGCGCAGTGCCCCCTTGGGGGCTGCGAAACAACTTCGTATTGCCGACGCCCGAAAGTGGCCGCCGTCTTTGCCCTCAATCGCCGGACGGGCTCCATTGGCGCCCCGGTCCGGGGCGGGGGTTTTGTCCTCAAGCGCCGGGCGGGCTTGGGGTGTGCGTCTGGCCCCTGGTGGCGCCGTCGCCTGCCCGGTGGGTGGTGGTCCGGGGCGCCTGGGCGGGCGGTGCGGTTCTCGTGCCCGGGTCCGGGGCGCGGGGTTCCGTCCTCAAGCGCCGGACGGGCTTGATGTGTGCGTCTGGCCCCTGGTGGCCCCGTCGCCTTGTCGGGTGGGTGGTGGTCCGGGGCCCCTCCGGGGTGTCTCCTCGGGCGACGAACGTTCGGCGGGTACGCGAGGGGAGCCCGGGTCT
>NZ_JBEZKL010000251.1:0-4964 GCF_040704695.1 Streptomyces sp. NPDC048411 | reverse complement strand
GTCGCCCCGATACTGGGTGTATCGGGGCGAGCCCGACAACGCGGCGAGCGTGCGGGCCAGGCGTCGCCTGGCAGGCGGGACTTTCGAAACACGCCCTAGTCCCCCGCCCTAGAAGGCGGCATGGAAGACGACGCCCGCCAGGAGCCCGCCCACCAGCGGCCCCACCACCGGGATCCAGGAGTAACTCCAGTCGGAGGTTCCCTTGTTCGGTATCGGCAGCAGTGCGTGCACCAGCCGCGGACCGAGGTCACGGGCCGGATTGATCGCGTACCCGGTGGGTCCGCCGAGCGACAGTCCGATGCCCACCACCAGCAGGGACACCAGGAGTACGGAGATTCCGGAGCCGTAGACTCCAGCCCCTGCCCCCGCCACCGGCCCGATCCCGACCCCGGCGTTCTCCCCGAAGGCCAGGATCGGCAGCACCAGACCGGTTGTCGCAATGATCTCGGTGCCGAGGTTTGCCACCGGACTGCGGATCTCCGGGGTGGTCGAGAAGATCCCCAGCGTCGGCGCGGCCGTCTTCTCGTCCGCGTTGGCGCGGAACTGCGCGTAGTACGTGAGCCAGGCCAGCAGCGCACCGACGATCGCGCCCACCATCTGCCCCAGGATGTAGAGAGGGACCTTGTCCCACTTCCCGGTGTCGACGGCGATGCCGACCGTGACCGCCGGATTGAGATGCCCGCCGGACAGCGGGGCCGCGGTGTACGCACCGGCCAGCACACCGAAGCCCCAGCCGAAGGCGATCACCACCCATCCCGCGGCTCTCGCCTTGGAGTGGTGGAGGGTGACGGCCGCGCACACACCTGCGCCGAACAGGATGAGGATCGCCGTACCGATGACTTCCCCGACGAAAATGTCTCCATTGCTCATGGCGCTCCTAGGGGTTGTCCGGCGGGTCTCGCCGGTCGCTTCCATGGCTACGGAGGCCGAGGGCAGGGAGGTTCGTTGCCCTGCCCGGCTGTCCGTGACGAGCGTGGTGACCATGTCGGACTGCCGCAGAGCGGAAGTGGCGGCAGCGACTGAGCAAGGAGTTTTCACCGGTGCTGATCTGTCGTCAAGAATGCTGACAACAAAGCCAGTTCACGGCACACGGACCGGATGCTTCCACGCCCTGCGGACGGATCCGGGAGATCTCAGCGGACCGCGACGACCGCCGATCCGTGCCCGAACAGCCCCTGATTGGCGGTGATTCCGGCACGCGCCCCCGGAACCTGTCGCTCCGCCGCGCTGCCTCGTAGCTGCCACGTCAGCTCGCAGACCTGGGCGATGGCCTGCGCCGGTACCGCTTCGCCGAACGAAGCGAGCCCGCCGCTCGGATTGACCGGGATGCGGCCGCCGAACGCTGTCGCCCCCTCACGTACGAGCTTGGCGCCCTCTCCCGCCGCGCACAGCCCGATGTCCTCGTACCACTCCAGCTCCAGGGCGGTGGAGAGGTCGTACACCTCGGCGAGGGACAGTTCGTCGGGACCGATGCCCGCCTCCTCGTACGCCGCCCGGGCGATCGAGGCACGGAAGCTCTCCGGAGCGGGTTCCACCGCGACCGCCGAATCGGTTGCGATGTCGGGAAGGTCGAGCACGGTCTTCGGGTAGGTGGGCGTCACCGTGGCGACGGCGCGGATACGGACCGGGTCGGCCGCGCCGTGCCGGCGTGCGAACTCCATGCTCGACAGAACGACGGCCGCTGCCCCGTCGGAGGTCGCGCAGATGTCGAGCAGCCGCAGCGGGTCGGCGACCACGGCGGAGGCGGCGACCTGCTCGGCAGTCACCGGGGCCCGGTAGCGGGCGTTACGGTTCAGCGCGCCGGCGGCCGCGTTCTTCACCTTGACCAGCGCGAAGTCCTCCAGGGTGTCCCCGTACACCGCCATGCGACGGCGGGCGTACAGCGCGAAGTACGTGGGGTTGGTCGCCCCGAGCACCCGGAAGCGCAGCCAGTCGGGGTCGTCGGGCCGGTCGCCGCCCGCCGGGGCGAAGAACCCCTTGGGTGCCGCATCGGCACCCACCACGAGCACCACGTCCGCCATGCCCGCCAGGATCTGTGCCCTGGCCGTGTTGATGGCCTGGGCACCGGACGCGCAGGCCGCGTACACACTGGTGACCCGGGCGCCCTGCCAGCCGAGCGCCTGCGCGAAGGTCGCGCCGGCCACATAGCCCGGATAGCCGCCGCGCACCGTGTCCGCGCCGACGACCGACTGCACGTCCTGCCAGCCGATTCCCGCATCGCCGAGCGCGGCCCTGGCGGCCACCGTGCCGTACTCGACGAAATTGCGCCCCCACTTGCCCCACGGATGCATCCCGGCCCCGAGAACGGCCACATCCCCGGTCATGCCGCACCGTCCGGGACCGCACCGTCGGTGGTCACGGGCCGCCAGTGCCAGGTGGTCCACGCGGTGCCCTCACCGTCCGGCGCGTCGCCGTCCAGCACCCCCGGAACCACCTCGACGGTCATTCCGACCGCGAGGTCCCCGACACCCACCCCCGGCGCTGCCTGCCCGAGGACCACCATGCGCTCGGCCGCGAGTTCGACTGCGACCAGGGTGTACGGTTCCCAGGGCACGTCCGGGTCGGAGACGTACGGAGCGGGGGGCCGGTAGCGGCCGTCGGTGTACGACCAGACGGTGCCCCGCTTGGAGAGAGGCGTCTCGGCCATCTCACCGCCCGCGCACCCCGGATTGCGGCAGAACGCGTCCTGGCGCGGGAAGAAGACCGACGAGCAGGCCGAACACCGGGTGCCCAGCAGCCGGAAGCCCCCCTCGGTGCTGTCCTCGGTGAACCACCCGGCCACCACGGGTGTGCGCGTGTGCGACAAAACCCCTCCCCGGCACTGGATCTGACGGAACGTCAGAAGTGTGCCACGGTCAGCGGTTCTCGGCGAGCCACTTGGCAGCGGTCTCCGCCAGCTCTCCGTCGCGCCCCGCCAGCATCATCCGGATCATCTGCACATCGCCGCGCAGCGACCACGCGGGGTGCCCGAAGGTGGCCGGATTGTTCTTCTCGATCAGGAAGTGCGCGGGCCAGGCCGCGCCATACCCGATCAGGGGCAGCGCCGCCGCATACCGCTTCCGGCCACGGGCCAGGCCGTAAGCGGTGACCGCGAGCCCGGTCAGGGTCCCCGTCAGATGAACCCACCGGGTCGCCGCCCTGGAGTGCATCGCCACGTAGTAGGGCCAGAACTCCTCGTACGAATGGAACGTCTGCTGTGACATACGGGCACCGTAATGGCTGGGAGCGCAACCGGATACGGCCGGTCCGCGTCCGAGTGGAAGGACGAATGGCCGGAACCCACGGGGGTGGTCCCGGCCATTCGTCGTCCCACCGCGCTGCGGCGGGCTTCAGGGGAGCTCTCAGTGCCCTGCGACGGACCGCCGGGCCACCGGGAAGTCGAAGTAGGTGTCCGGGAACAGCTCCGGCTTGAAGGTGTAGTGCCACCACTCCTCGGCCAGATTCACGAAGCCGGCATCCGTGAGTGTGGTCTTCAGGAACTGCCGGTTGGCTCGCTGCACACCCTGGATCCGCGGGTCGTCGGTGTGTGACAGCGTGTCGAAGCAGTCGAATCCCGTGCCCATGTCGACCGAGTTGTCCGGGAACCGCTCGGCCTGCGGTTCGTAACAGGGCGCCAGCTGCTCGCCCGGCACGTACGGCCTGGTCGGTGCGGCGGGCAGCCTCACCAGCGTCAGGTCCACCGTGCTGCCGCGGCTGTGTCCGGACTTCTCGGCGATGTAACCGTCCGTGAACAGCCGTGTCTTGTCGACCCGGGGGTAGAACTCGCCCCTCATCGCCTCGTCGTCGAGATCCTCGGCCCAGCGCACGAAGTGATCGACGGCCCGTTGCGGCCGGTAGCAGTCGTAGACCTTCAGCGAGTAACCCTGGCGCAGCAGCCGCGTCTGTGCCCGGTGCAGGGCCTGGGCCGCGGGCCGGGTCAGGATGCAGAGCGGCTGCCGGTACCCGTCGACCGGCTCGCCCAGGAAGTTGTGGCCGGTGGGATAGCGCATCTCCTGGATGATCGTGGGGTCCACCGAACCCAGTGCGACGAACTCCTCGGGCGCCTTCGGCTCGGTCTTCGCCTGCGCCGCGGGGGTGGCGGCGGTGACGGCGAGCAGGGTGGCGGCAGTGGCTGCCAGGACACGGAAAGCGGAAGCGATACCTGTCATGAGCGCATCATCCATGAATCATGGGGGTCCCGGAAGCACGATCAGATACAGTCCGCGCGTGTCCACGCCCGAAAAGGAAACCGAGCGGAGGAAACAGGTGGAGCAACCGATGAAGGACTCCCACTGCGGCAGCTGCGGAGCGCCGTACCCCTCGCCGGGATCCGCGACCTGGCCGCGCACCTGTACTGCCTGCGGCGACATCGCCTACCGCAACCCCCTCCCGGTCGCCATCGCCCTGCTACCCGTCACCGACCGGCAGGGCACCGCGCTCGTCGTCATCACCCGCACCATCGAGCCCCGGCTCGGCGGCCTCGCCCTGCCCGGCGGCTTCATCGACCACGGCGAGGACTGGCAACACGCGGTCGTCCGTGAACTCCGCGAGGAGACCGGCATCGAGGCCGACCAGCAGGACGTCCGCCTCGCCGACGCCCTCAGCGCCCCGGACGGCCACCTGCTTCTCTTCGGCCTCCTCCCGCAACGCCCGGCCGCCGAGCTCCCGCCGTCCGTCCCCACCGACGAGACAGCCGGCCACAGCCTGCTCAGGGCCCCCGCCGAACTGGCCTTCCCCCTGCACACCCGGGCTGCCCGCGCCTGGTTCGAAGGACGCTACCGCTACCGCTGACGGCATCACACCGTTCCTGTGGACTGAGCAGGAGTGAGTCCGCTCAGCCGCACGCCCCGAACGGTCCTGGGCGCACTGGTCCCCGGCGTACTCGACCCCGGGGCGGCGACACGCATCCCGTGCGTGGTCCGGTCCCGGGAGGCCGGCTCCCTGACGACCTGGCCAGATGGGTACGGCCAAAAGTGACGGGGAGG
>NZ_JBEZKL010000250.1:0-5092 GCF_040704695.1 Streptomyces sp. NPDC048411 | reverse complement strand
CGCCGCCCTGACCGAGATCGACTACTTCGTCTCGGACGACGGTCTCGACGAACAGGCGCGGTCAGTGCTGATCGAGTCCGTGGGCGAGCTGATCCTCGCGGACACCGGCAAGTCCTGACCCCGCCCCGCTCCGACTACCGCGGAGATCGGCCGCCGCCCTCGACCTCCGCCGACTGATCAGCCTCGGACTCACCCGGACCGGCACCACCTGGCACCTCACACCGGCCACCACATAACGCTAAGGGCTGCCCGACCCCCGGCCGGACAGCCCCAACAAGGTTTTCAGCAGCCTTCCAGCGACCTAGGTGGGGAGACCTATGCGGCGTTCCTTGTTGCGGCGCTGCTGGATGACGACGGCGATGACCAGCAGCGCGCCCTGGGCGACGTTCTGCCAGAAGGTGTTGATGCCCTGGACGGTGAGGCCGTTCTCGAGGGCGCCGAGCAGGGCGACGGCGAGCAGGGTGCCGCCGATGCCGCCCTTGCCGCCCTTGAGGGCGCATCCGCCGAGTGCGGCGGCGGTGATGGCCTTGAGCTCCAGGCCCTCGCTGCCGGAGACGGGCTGTCCCGATCCGGTGCGTGCGGTGAGCAGGATACCGGCGACGGCTGCCACGACGCCGCAAAGGGCGTAGGCGGCGATCAGGTACTTGTTGATGGAGATGCCGGCGAGGCGGGCTGCGGTGTCGTTGCCGCCGATGGCGTAGAGGTTGCGCCCGATGTCCGTGTACTTGAGGAGGATGTGCACAGCGAGCGCGACGACGGCCAGCATCCAGATCATCACCGGCAGACCGGCGATCTTGCCGCGGCCGAGGAAGACGAAGATGCTGTCGTTGAGGACGTAGCCCTGTGCGCGGCCGTCCGAGACGAGTTGGGCGATGCCCTTGTACGCGGCGAGTCCGGCCAGCGTGGCGATGGTCGGGTTGACGCGGCCGTAGACGATGATCATGCCGTTCAGCACGCCGGCGAGGACGCCGATGCCGAGCGCCACGGCGATGCCGATCACCGCGCTGGAGCCCATGGAGGTGAAGACCATGGCGCTGACGACGGAGGCGAGACCGGCCTGCGAGCCGACCGAGATGTCCAGTGCGCCGCAGATGATGACGACGGTCTGGACGATGGCGAGGAGCCCGACGATGGTCGCTGCCTCGCCGATGACCTGCATGTTCGACCAGCTGAGGTAGTTGTCGTTGAGCGAACCGAACAGCGCGAGCACCACGACGAGGGCGCCGATCAGGCTGAGGTTCTGCCCGCCGACCGCGGCGAGCCGGAAACGCCTGCCGGACGCGGCCGGCGCCGGAGCATCCTCCGTCCGGTCCGGGGTACTGGTGACGGTGGTGTCGGTCATCGAAGGGCTCCAGGGGCGGTGGTGGTGAGGTCGTCGGCCATGGCCAGGCTGAGGATGGCTTCCTCGGTGGCCTCGGCTCGGCTGAGTTCGCCGGTGATCCGGCCGTTCTGCATGACAGCGATGCGGTCTGCGAGGCCGAGCACTTCGGGCAGTTCCGAGGAGATCACCAGCAGGGCGACACCTTGGCGGGCGAGGTCCGCGATGATCTGGTAGATCTCGGCCTTGGCGCCGATGTCGATGCCGCGGGTCGGCTCGTCGAGGATCAGCAGCTTGGGTTTTCCGGCCAGCCAGCGCGCGAGGACCACCTTCTGCTGGTTTCCGCCGGAGAGTTTGCCGATCTCGTGCTCGATGGAGGGGGTGCGCACCCGCAGTCGGTCGGTGTACTCCTGTGCCATGGCGCGTTCCTGACGGCTATTCACGAACCGTAGGCGGCGCAGGCTTTCGAGGCTGACCAGGGAGGTGTTGTCCCGGATGGAGCGCTGGAGGAACAGTGCCTGGGCCTTGCGTTCCTCGGGGGCGAGCCCGATGCCGGCCTTGATGGCGTCCTTCGGACTGCGCAGGAGCAGTTTCCGGCCGTTCATGCTGATGCTGCCGGAGCGGATCGGGAGGTCTCCTGCGATCGCGCGGGCCAGTTCAGAGCGTCCGGCGCCGATGAGTCCGGCGAGGGCGACGACCTCTCCGGCACGTACCTGAAGGCTGATGCCGCTCACGTCGTCGGTGGTGACGTCCTTCAGATCGAGCACGACCTCGTCCCCGGCGACGTCCTGGCGGACGAAGAGGGAGGACAGATCGCGTCCCACCATGAGCCGGACGACCTCCTCCTCGTTCGTCTGCGCGGCGTCCAGCACCCCGGCCACCGTGCCGTCGCGCAGTACGGCGACGCGGTCGGCGAGCTGGAAGATCTCCTTCATCCTGTGCGAGACATAGATGACGGCGATGCCTTGATCCCGGAGCCGGCCGATGAGCGCGAACAGCGCTTCCACCTCGTGTTCGGACAGCGAAGAGGTGGGCTCGTCGAAGGCGATGACCTTGGCCTCGCCGGTCAGCGCACGCAGGATCTCCACCAGCTGCCGCTGGGCGGGGGTGAGTTCGGAGCCGAGCGCATCGGGGTCGATGACCTTGTCGAAGCCCAGGCGGGCGAGGTCGGAGGTGATCCGGCGACGGAGTTCCGCGCGGTCCAGGCGGCGTCCGGCCTTGCGGGGCAGGGAGCCCGCGTAGACGTTCTCCGCCACCGAGACATGCGGGATGATCTCCGGCTCTTGCGGGATGATCCGGATGCCGGCCCTGCGGGCGTCCTGCGGAGCGGCGAACGTGACCGGCTTGCCGTCGAGCACGATGCGACCGTCGGTGGGCTGGTGATCACCGGTGAGGATCTTCAGCAGGGTCGACTTGCCCGCGCCGTTCTCCCCCATCAGCGCGGTGACCTGCCCCGCAGGGAAGTCGAGCGTGACACCGCCGAGCGCCTGGACGGCGCCGAACCGTTTGACGATGTTCTCGACGGTGACCACCGCGTCGTGGCGGGCAGTGGATTGCGTGGGCCCCGATGGTTCGGTGCCGGGTTTACTCATGGTGGCCTCGCAGGCTGGAAGCAGTTTCCGTTACAGCAGTGACGACGGGGCGGCGCAGGGGCCCGGGGAGGCCGGTACGGCGGGTACTGGTCCGCCGCACCGGCAGACGGGGAGTGTCAGGTCAGCTGCACGTGACCCCGGAGGCCTTCCAGTTGGAGGCGTCGACCATCTTGGTGGGCGCGAAGGCCTCCTTCGGGAACTCCTTGCCGTTCTTGAGCTTGTCGTACATGGTCTGGACGGCCAGGGCGCCGACGTCGCTGCCGTTGATGAACAGGGCAGCCTTCATGCCGGACGGCTTGCCCGAGCTCCAGTTCTTGCAGGCCAGGTAGGCGCCGAGGCCGACGCCGATGACATCGTCCGCCTTGAAGCCGGCGTTCTCCAGCGCGGTGACGCCGCCCTGGACGTTCTCGTCGTTGCAGCCCCACATGATCCAGTGCTTGACGCCGGAGTTGGCAGTGACGGTGGCCGCGATCTTGTCCTGGGCGCCGGTCGGAGTGTTGTCCGTCGCAACGTCGATGTTCTTCACGTCCGCACCCGCACCGCTCGCGAACGCCTTCTTGGCGGCGTTCACCCGGTCGGAGCAGACGGTGACATCCTGCTTCCAGGCGGAGATGGTCCGGGTCTCGGCGGGCTTCCAGCCGGCCTTCTTGAACTCTTCGGCGGCGCGCTTGCCGACCTCGCCGCCCATCTGGGCGCCGCTGAAGCCGATCCGCGGCACCAGCGCCTCGGGACCGCAGGCGGACGGGTCCGGGCCGGTGGTGCAGATCTGGTCGTCGGAGGTGAGCAGCGCGACCTTGCCGTCCTTGGCGGTCTGGACGAGCTGGGGCCCGACTGCGGGATCCGGGACGACGACGATCAGACCGTTGGTCTTCTGGGCGATCGCGGACTGGACCTCACTGATCGTCTTGTTGGCGTCGTTGCCCAGGTTGACCACCTTCAGGTCGATGCCCAGCTCCTTGGCCTTGGCCTTGGCTCCCGCGGCCTCACCGACGAAGTACTCCTGGTCGCCCTGCTTCTGCAGATACGTCAGAGAGATCTTGCCGTCGACCTTCGCAACGCCGTCACCGCCCGACTTCGCGGCCTCCTGGCCACTGGAGCACGCCCCGAGTGCCAGGGTCGCGACCATGCCCAGAGCGACGGCTGCGACACCTCGACGGGTGCAATGAATGGACATGGTATTTCTCCTTGGAAGGATGGCTGAGGGAACACACGGCGGTGTACGGACGACACCAGGTCACCGAATCACCCAGAATCAAAAAAGGGCTCGTGTCATCCCTGCACGGGCCTTCAGAACCTGGGAGATGGAGTGCGGCTTCCTCTGTCGACGGGGTCCCTTTTCCGCCGATGAGAATCAACTGCGGACATGATTAAACATGACAGCTCAAGAGTCAACGCCCTTGGTGTGGGTAACGTGTGGGTGCGTGGGCCGAGGTGCCGTGCTTTCGCACGCCTCCCTCCCGCGCGCCGGACCGCACAGCGGTCAGAGGTGGCCGAAGGTGTTCGGCCCCAGCGACGTCGTCGGATCCTGCCCCGCCGACGTCGGCGGGGACCCGTAGGCACGCCTTGTGAAGGGCATGAAGCCCCAAGTGTCATCTGGCCGTTGACGTCGGTGACTCAAAAGTAAACAGTAAGCAATATGTTTGAACATGCTGGTCGCCCCATGTTCTCCTCATCGGGGTGACGCCGTGCGGGATCAGGGGGCAGCCGCAGCTGGGTTCTGATGGGCTCTTAGGTATCTTGCTCACTCACTCGCGCCGGCCCTCAAAACGTCCGCTGTCGACGGGAAGTCGCCGTCGACGCCGACCGCGGACCTGCTGCCGGCCGCCTGTCACGATCGGCGGGGCCGGAGTCCCGCCCTCCCGCTCGCCGCGGCGCTTCGACGCTGTCCGCGGTGTCTTCCGGCGGGGGAGGTACGCGGCCCGCTCACACCCCGCCACCGGCATCCAGCCAAGTCGTCACCTTCGCAGCGGCGACCAGCCCGTCGAGCGCCCGCCGGGCCGAAGGTCGCGCCAGTACTCCGCTGAGCAGCGGTGCACCGAAACCGAGGGGAGCGAAACAGCAGACGCCTGCGAGGAGCTCGCGGGAGAGGCACTAGGGCGTGTTTCGAAAGTAGCGTCGTCCGCCCGTAGGGCGGGCCAGGCGGCGTCTGGTGCGTGCGATCGCAAGGCGGAGGGTCGCCCCG
>NZ_JBEZKL010000249.1:1312-3272 GCF_040704695.1 Streptomyces sp. NPDC048411 | reverse complement strand
ACTTCACAGTGGACGCGAGCATCTGTGGCCAAGTTTTTAAGGGCGCACGGTGGATGCCTTGGCACCAGGAACCGATGAAGGACGTGGGAGGCCGCGATAGGCCCCGGGGAGCTGTCAACCGAGCTTTGATCCGGGGGTGTCCGAATGGGGAAACCCGGCAGTCGTCATGGGCTGTCACCCGCTGCTGAACACATAGGCAGTGTGGAGGGAACGAGGGGAAGTGAAACATCTCAGTACCCTCAGGAAGAGAAAACAACCGTGATTCCGGGAGTAGTGGCGAGCGAAACTGGATGAGGCCAAACCGTATGCGTGTGATACCCGGCAGGGGTTGCGCATGCGGGGTTGTGGGATCTCTTTTTCACGGTCTGCCGGCCGTGAGACGAGTCAGAAACCGTTGATGTAGGCGAAGGACATGCGAAAGGTCCGGCGTAGAGGGTAAGACCCCCGTAGCTGAAACATTGACGGCTCGTTTGAGAGACACCCAAGTAGCACGGGGCCCGAGAAATCCCGTGTGAATCTGGCGGGACCACCCGCTAAGCCTAAATATTCCCTGGTGACCGATAGCGGATAGTACCGTGAGGGAATGGTGAAAAGTACCGCGGGAGCGGAGTGAAATAGTACCTGAAACCGTGTGCCTACAAGCCGTGGGAGCGTCGCTGTTGTTCTTCGGAGCAACAGTCGTGACTGCGTGCCTTTTGAAGAATGAGCCTGCGAGTTTGCGGTGTGTTGCGAGGTTAACCCGTGTGGGGAAGCCGTAGCGAAAGCGAGTCCGAATAGGGCGTTTCAGTAGCACGCTCAAGACCCGAAGCGGAGTGATCTAGCCATGGGCAGGTTGAAGCGGAGGTAAGACTTCGTGGAGGACCGAACCCACCAGGGTTGAAAACCTGGGGGATGACCTGTGGTTAGGGGTGAAAGGCCAATCAAACTCCGTGATAGCTGGTTCTCCCCGAAATGCATTTAGGTGCAGCGTCGTGTGTTTCTTGCCGGAGGTAGAGCACTGGATAGGCGATGGGCCCTACCGGGTTACTGACCTTAGCCAAACTCCGAATGCCGGTAAGTGAGAGCACGGCAGTGAGACTGTGGGGGATAAGCTCCATGGTCGAGAGGGAAACAGCCCAGAGCATCGACTAAGGCCCCTAAGCGTACGCTAAGTGGGAAAGGATGTGGAGTCGCAGAGACAACCAGGAGGTTGGCTTAGAAGCAGCCACCCTTGAAAGAGTGCGTAATAGCTCACTGGTCAAGTGATTCCGCGCCGACAATGTAGCGGGGCTCAAGCGTACCGCCGAAGTCGTGTCATTCGTACATGTATCCCCAACGGGAGTACGGATGGGTAGGGGAGCGTCGTGTGCCGGGTGAAGCAGCCGCGGAAGCGAGTTGTGGACGGTTCACGAGTGAGAATGCAGGCATGAGTAGCGATACACACGTGAGAAACGTGTGCGCCGATTGACTAAGGGTTCCTGGGTCAAGCTGATCTGCCCAGGGTAAGTCGGGACCTAAGGCGAGGCCGACAGGCGTAGTCGATGGACAACCGGTTGATATTCCGGTACCCGCTTTGAAACGCCCAATACTGAATCAGGCGATGCTAAGTCCGTGAAGCCGGCCCGATCTCTTCGGAGTTGAGGGTAGTGGTGGAGCCGACGAACCAGACTTGTACTAGGTAAGCGATGGGGTGACGCAGGAAGGTAGTCCAGCCCGGGCGGTGGTAGTCCCGGGGTAAGGGTGTAGGGCGTGTGGTAGGTAAATCCGTCACACATGTGCCTGAGACCTGATGCCGAGCCGATTGTGGTGAAGTGGATGATCCTATGCTGTCGAGAAAAGCCTCTAGCGAGTTTCATGGCGGCCCGTACCCTAAACCGACTCAGGTAGTCAGGTAGAGAATACCGAGGCGTTCGGGTGAACTATGGTTAAGGAACTCGGCAAAATGCCCCCGTAACTTCGGGAGAAGGGGGGCCATCACCGG
>NZ_JBEZKL010000249.1:0-1216 GCF_040704695.1 Streptomyces sp. NPDC048411 | reverse complement strand
CGGTGATTGGATTTGCTCCATGAGCTGGGGGTGGCCGCAGAGACCAGCGAGAAGCGACTGTTTACTAAAAACACAGGTCCGTGCGAAGCCGTAAGGCGATGTATACGGACTGACGCCTGCCCGGTGCTGGAACGTTAAGGGGACCGGTTAGCCGACTTTCGGGTCGGCGAAGCTGAGAACTTAAGCGCCAGTAAACGGCGGTGGTAACTATAACCATCCTAAGGTAGCGAAATTCCTTGTCGGGTAAGTTCCGACCTGCACGAATGGCGTAACGACTTCTCGACTGTCTCAACCATAGGCCCGGTGAAATTGCACTACGAGTAAAGATGCTCGTTTCGCGCAGCAGGACGGAAAGACCCCGGGACCTTTACTACAGTTTGATATTGGTGTTCGGTTCGGCTTGTGTAGGATAGGTGGGAGACTTTGAAGCAGCCACGCCAGTGGTTGTGGAGTCGCCGTTGAAATACCACTCTGGTCGTGCTGGATGTCTAACCTGGGTCCGTGATCCGGATCAGGGACAGTGTCTGATGGGTAGTTTAACTGGGGCGGTTGCCTCCTAAAGAGTAACGGAGGCGCCCAAAGGTTCCCTCAGCCTGGTTGGCAATCAGGTGTTGAGTGTAAGTGCACAAGGGAGCTTGACTGTGAGACCGACGGGTCGAGCAGGGACGAAAGTCGGGACTAGTGATCCGGCAGTGGCTTGTGGAAGCGCTGTCGCTCAACGGATAAAAGGTACCCCGGGGATAACAGGCTGATCTTCCCCAAGAGTCCATATCGACGGGATGGTTTGGCACCTCGATGTCGGCTCGTCGCATCCTGGGGCTGGAGTCGGTCCCAAGGGTTGGGCTGTTCGCCCATTAAAGCGGTACGCGAGCTGGGTTTAGAACGTCGTGAGACAGTTCGGTCCCTATCCGCTGCGCGCGTAGGAATATTGAGAAGGGCTGTCCCTAGTACGAGAGGACCGGGACGGACGAACCTCTGGTGTGCCAGTTGTCCTGCCAAGGGCATGGCTGGTTGGCTACGTTCGGAAAGGATAACCGCTGAAAGCATCTAAGCGGGAAGCCTGCTTCGAGATGAGTATTCCCACCTCCTTCGAGGGGTTAAGGCTCCCAGTAGACGACTGGGTTGATAGGCCAGATGTGGAAGCCCGGTAACGGGTGGAGCTGACTGGTACTAATAGGCCGAGGGCTTGTCCTCAGTTGCTCGCGTCCACTGTGTT
>NZ_JBEZKL010000248.1:0-5174 GCF_040704695.1 Streptomyces sp. NPDC048411 | reverse complement strand
CCCCACCGATGATCGAGCCCGGGCAGACCAGCCACCTGCAGGTCCGCCAACGAGATCGACTCGGCGGAACACTTCGCGAGTACCAACGTGCTGCTTCCGAATCGCTCCCGTGTGGCGCTCCCCTGGTGAGTCAGGGATCAAGGCGCTGACACTGAGCGGCCTGAGACAAGACCGCAGCCTCAACGAAGCAGCCGAAAGCGCCGACCCGCTCAGGCTGATGCGCCTGTTCGGCATCACCGAGCAGACCGCCATGCGCTACGTCACCGCCGCCCACCCCGAACGAACCGCCAAGCTGCCCAGGTAGCCCGCCTGGTTCAGCCCTGGAGGGTGGCGAGCCAGTCGGTCAGCAGGCGGTTGACCTCGTCGGGGCGCTCCTGCTGGATCCAGTGGCCGCAGCCGTCCAGGAGGTGGGAGGCGAACAGGGCGGGGAGGGTGGTGCGGTAGGCGTCGATAGCGTCGGCCATCCAGGTGGTGGAGGCGTCCAGGGCGCCGCCGATGAACAGGGCGGGCTGCTTGATCGGGGCGCCGCGGTGGGGGGCGAGGTCTTCCCAGTCGCGGTCCATGTTGCGGTAGCGGTTGAGGGCGCCGGTCAGGCCGGTTCGCTCGAACTCCCCGGCGTAGACGTCGAGATCGTCCTCGCTCAGCCAGGCCGGGAGCCGGCCGGCGGGGAAGCGGTCGCGCAGCCGGCCGCCGCCGGCGACGAAGTGCGGGTCGGGCTCGCCCTGGGCAAGCATGGTGTCGGCGGACAGGGCCGCGTAGAAGCCGGCGAGCCAGCCCCGGACGTCAGGCTCGATCTCCGCCTCGGCGCGGCCGGGCTGCTGGAAGTAGGAGACGTAGAACTCCTGCTCAGGGCCGCCGATCTGGCCGAAGATATCGGTGGGGCGGGGTCCGCCGGGCGGCGCGTACGGGACACTCAGCAGGCCGACAGCGCGGAAGACCTCGGGGTGGAGCAGGGCGGAGGCGGCGGCGATGTTGGAGCCCCAGTCGTGGCCGACGACCACCGCGCTCTCCTCGCCGAGGGCGCGCACGACGGCGACGTTGTCCTCCACCAGGTCGAGCATCCGGTAGGCGTCCGTCGCGGCCGGCTTGGAGGAGCGGCCATAGCCGCGCACGTCGATCGCCACCGCCCGGTAGCCGGCCGCGGCGAGGGCGGGGAGCTGGCGGCGCCAGGAATACCAGGACTCGGGGAAACCGTGCACGAGCAGGACCAGCGGGCCGGTGCCCTGCTCGACCAGGTGCAGGCGCCCGGCCGGGGCCTGGACGTTGCGTTGGCGGACTTCGGCGGACGGCTCGGGCTGCATGGGCTTCTCCTCGGTTCGCGAGCGGACGCGGGTACCCGTCGATCATGCGGCGCGGCGGCCGCCCGACGCGATCAGCGTTGCCATTCTGGCAATCTTGCAGGACAGCGCCAGGAGGCGCCGCCGGAGAAAACGGGAGGCGAGGGTGACGGACGACGACAGCGTGGCCGACACGCTGGCGGCGATGGGGCCCCGGCTGCGGGCCGCGCGCGAGCACCGAGGCGCCACGCTCACCGGCGTCTGCCGGGCGACCGGCATCTCGCCGAGCACGCTGTCGCGGATGGAGACCGGCCGACGCAAGCCCACCTTGGAGGTGGTGCTGCAGCTGGCGAAGGAGTACGGAGTCTCCCTCGACGAGCTGGCCGGCACCGCACCCGCCCCGGCGGCCGGGCCCCGCACCTCGGCACCGCTGAGCTTCGGCGACGACAAGGCGGTGCTGCCGCTGACCCGGTACGTCGGCGGCCTGCACGCCCACAAGCACGTCCTGCCCACCGTCGAGGAGCCGCCCGCACGACCCCGGCAGATCTCCCACGACGGCTACGAGTGGCTGTGCGTCCTGTACGGGCGGCTGTGGCTCGCGCTCGGTGACCAGGACCTCGTCCTGGCCGCCGGGGACGTCGCCGAGTTCGACACCCGCACCCCGCACGGGGTGGCGAACGCCGGACCCGGCGGGCCGGTCGAATACCTGATCATGTTCGGGCCCCAAGGCGAGCGCCTGCGGCCACGCACCCTGCCAGCCACTGGCCCCAGGGTCCGCCAGCCGAATTGAGGCCGGGCGGGTCCACCTGATCACGAGGTCGTTGTGACGTCCTAGTGGTCAGAGGCGAATATTTCGCTACGACTGTTGCGTAAAAGGCAGGGGCGCCCTAGCGTCGATTTACGAAACAGTCATAGCGGAAAGGCGGTGGGTGCGGACGTGGCGCAACGGGGGCGGCCTCGGGATGCGGAGGCGGACGAGCGGATTCTGCGGGTGGCGCTGGGGCAGCTCATGGAGTACGGCTATGCCGGCTTCGTCGTGGACAAGGTCGCCGAGCAGGCCGGGGTGGCCAAGACGACGTTGTACCGGCGTTGGCCGACCAAAGATCACCTGGCCGTCGCGGTGATCGCCCGGATGCAGGACGACGTGGCCGTCCCGGACACCGGGAACGTGCGCGCGGATCTCATCGACTACGTGCAGCAGATCGCTCTGGGACTCAACCGCATGCGCCGCGCCGGACGGCAGCACGAGGCAGACGACCTCTCGGCCGGCGTGGTCGCCGAACTGGTTGCCGCGGCCGCCCGCCATCCCGACACAGGCGTGCTGGTACATGCCGTCTTTGCCCGCCGCAACGAGCTCGTCCTGAGGCTGATCGACCGCGCCCGGCAGCGCGGCGCCCTCCACCCCGCCACCGACCCCGGCCTGCTGTTCGACCAGCTCGCCGGCGCGCTCTACTACCGGCTCCTCATCACCGGCCAACCGATCGACCGCAGCTACGCCGAACGCCTCGTCAACGCCGCCCTCAACGGCGTCCTTCCCCTCCGGGAGAGCTGATGACCGTACTACCGGAAACCGCCGTTCGCCCACCCCGGAAGCGCTTCCGCCTCCGCCGCCGTCGCCTGCTCGCCGTGCTCGCATCCCTCCTCGCCCTGCTCGCGGCCTACACGGGCTGGACCAACACCCGCCCCTACACCCTGAGCGCCTCGGTCGAGCTCGACGCCACCCCGGAGGAGGTCTGGCGAGTCCTCACCGACCTGCCCGCCTATGACGAGTGGAACCCGTTCATCGTCTCCGCCAAGGGCACGGTCAGGATGGACGCCACCCTGCACCTGGTGATGCACGATCAGACCGGAGATACCCCCTTCACTCCTACCGTGCTGGCCGCCGAGGCCGGCAAAGAGCTGCGCTGGATAGGCCGGGTCGGCCCCGGCTGGATCTTCGACGGCGAACACCGTTTCCTGATCGAGCCGTTGGGGGGCAGCCGGGTCAGACTGACCCAGAGCGAGAACTTCACCGGCGTGATGATCCCGTTCTTCCGGGGCACGCTGCACACCAACACCCTGCCGCAGTTCCGCGCGATGAACCAGGCGCTCGCTGCCCGGATCGCCGCCCTCCGGGTCTCATGACCAACCGCGGAGCACCTGCTCGACAGTGTGCGATGGAGCGCGTGAGTTTGTTCAGCGACGCGTCGACTCTGGCCACAGCGTTATCCCCTCACCCCGCGCCGAGGCGACAACCGCGACAGGCGCAGGCAAACAGTGCCGCACCGAGGGCCGTCCCAGGTGGTGGGGGCATTGTCCGGTTCCGGCGGCGGGTAGCCGGCGAGGAAGCCAGAAGAAGACCGGCATGTGATCGTCACGGACAAGCTCCGCTCCTACGGCGCGGCCCACCGCACGGTCATGCCCTGCGTCGAGCACCGTTCCCACAAGGGTCTGAACAACCGGGCCGAGAACAGTCACCAGCCCACCCGGCAACGCGAACGGGCGATGAAAGACTTCCGCAGCGCGGGCGCCACGCAGCGCTTCCTGTCCGCGTTCAGCAGCATCTCACCCCCCACTTCCGGCCCCGCCGCCACCTGATGACCGGCACCCAACACCACACCGAAATGACCGTCCGCTTCACCATCTGGGAACAGATCACCGGCGTCACCGGCCGGCCTCCCGCGGCCTGAACACAGGGCCGGCACCCGGCCCCACCACACCCCAACACACCGTCAGACACCCACACACCCAACAACGTGACAACTCCCTGCTGCGTTCTCCGAACCACTCGGGTTGTCCCGTGACCAGGTGACGGGACGGTCAGTCCCCAGGGAAGGGGGTCGGTATGGGGCCGGAGAACAGCTGCGAACGGCGCGGGTGTTAGCTTCTTTCCCGTGATGGAACACCAGGACGAGACCAGGGCGGCCTACGACGGGGTCGTCGAGCTGTATGCGTCGATGTTCGCTAATCGGTTGGAGACGCAGCCGTTCTCGCGGAACATGATCGGCACCTTCGCCGAGCTGGTGCGCGGGACGGGGAACCCGTGGGCAGCCGACGTCGGGTGCGGGCCCGGACATCTGACGGCCATGCTGCACGACCTGGGGCTGGAGGCCTTCGGGCTCGACCTCTCCCCGGCCATGGTCGACCACGCCCGGCGGGCCCATCCGGCGCTGCGGTTCGACGAGGCGCGAATGGAGGCCCTGCCGGTCGAGGACGGCACGCTCGGCGGAGTGCTGGCCCACTACTCGATGATCCATACCCCGCCTGGGGAATTGCCCGCCCTGCTCGCCGAGCAGGTGCGTGTCCTGGCACCAGGGGGCCTGCTCCTGGTCTCGTTCTTCGCGACCGAGGGACCGGAGCCGGTCCGGTTCGACCACAAGGTGACGCCCGCCTATAGCTGGCCGGTGGACCGGTTCGCCGAGTTGCTGGCCGGGGCCGGGCTCGTCACGGTCGCTCGGCTGCTCCACGACCCGGCCTCCGAGCGGGGCTTCCTCGACGCCCACTTGCTGGCCCGCCTCCACTAGTGTCCTGCGCCGGGAATTCGATCAAGATATGCGGCGAGGCGTTCGAGGATCTCGTCGGCGCTCTTCGTCCAGGCGAAGGGGCGGGGATTCTCGTTCCAGGTCTTGATCCAGTTTCGGATGTCCTTCTCCAGCTCCTGGAGGGACTTGTGGGTGCCGCGCCGTATCTGCTTGTCCGTCAGGAGGCCGAACCACCGCTCGACCTGGTTGAGCCAGGAGGAGTAAGTGGGGGGTGAAGTGCATGTGGAACCGAGGATGGGCCTCCAGCCACTTCCTGACTGCCGGCGACTTGTGAGTGCTGTAGATGCCCCTATGTTTCGTCAAGTGGCTGAAGGTCTCTGTGCGGCCGTCGGAGGCTGCATGTGCCGGTAGAGCTCGCGGGCCACGTAGCGTTTGA
>NZ_JBEZKL010000247.1:0-5291 GCF_040704695.1 Streptomyces sp. NPDC048411 | reverse complement strand
GGCCGTGACACACGCTCGGTGTGTCACGGCCCGCGGCTCTGTCTCTCTGCGGTGTCGCGCGGTCAGGCAGACTTCCTGCTGTCCCGCGGGTGCACGGCGATGTTCATGGCTCCGGAGCGCAGAACCGCCAGCCTCTCGGCCAGCACCTCCTCAAGCTCCTCGCGTGTGCGCCGCTCCATGAGCATGTCCCAGTGCGTACGCGCAGGCTTGCCCTTCTTCTCCTCGGGGCCATCCCCGTCCACCAGGAGTGCCATGGCGCCGCACGCCTTGCACTCCCACTCCGGCGGAATTTCCGCCTCTACCGAGAACGGCATCTCAAATCGATGTCCGTTCTGGCATGCGTACTCCACCGCCTGGCGCGGGGCCAGATCGATGCCGCGGTCCGTCTCGTAGCTGGTAACCACGAGTCGCGTGCCGCGGAGAGCTCGCTCACTCATGAATCGTGCCTCCCGGGCTTGTCGCCCACAGGACAGGTGTCGCTGTCGTCGTCATCCGGTCAACGTCCGGTCGGCGGCAAAGATTCCCGTTGCCGGTCATGCGTCGCCCGTCGTGCCGCTGCTTTTTCAGAGTTGGGTACCCAACGTTGCCCGGTTTGTCACATTTGGCAGAAGTTGTCACCCAACGGTTTAGCTTCTTCCACTCGCAGTAACGGTCCTCCGGGCAGGCCAAAGGCGTACACTACCGGCCTTTCACTTCAACGTCTAAATCCGTTCAGGAACGGGATTTCCCGCGGCCGCGACGGCCTGCCGTACAGGCACCCTGGCAAGCAGCACGGAACCGACCGCGAAGAAGATCACCAAAGAGATGATCGCATCCCGGTAACTGCCGGTCAGCTGATACGCGAGACCGAACACCAGCGGCCCCAGCCAGCTCAGTCCTCGGTCGCTCATCTCGTACGCGGAGAAGTACTCCGCCTCCTTGCCGCGAGGCACCAGATGCGAGAACAGCGAGCGGGACAGTGCCTGGCTGCCGCCGAGGACCAGGCCGATCGCCGAGGCCAGCAGATAGAAGAAGACCGGGGCGTCCGAGGGCAGGAAGTATCCGGCGACGAGGATCAGGGTCCAGACGACGAGAGAGGCCAGGACCGTGCGCTTCGCGCCGTACGCCTGTGCCAGCCGGCCCATGCCCAGGGCCCCGGCCACCGCCAGCACCTGCACCAGCAGCACGGCCGTGATCAAGGATGTCTGGTCGAGGCCCAGCTCCTCGGAGCCGTACACCGACGCCTGCGAGATCACCGTCTGGATGCCGTCGTTGTAGACGAGATAGGCGAGCAGGAACGAGAGCGTGAGCGGGTGGCGGCGCATGTCGCGCAGGGTCGCGAGCAGCTGTCGCCAGCCGGAGCCGACCGCGCCCTCACCGCCCGGTGCCACCCGCCGGTCACGCAGCCGGCGCAGCGGTACGACCGTGAAGGCTCCCCACCAGACCCCCGCCGACGCGAGGCAGATCCGTACCGCGTCGGACTCGGAGAGACCGAACGAATCGTGGCCCGTGTAGAGGACCAGATCGAGGACCAGGACGAGCGCCCCCGACGTGTAACCGAAGGCCCAGCCCCGGGACGAGACGGCGTCACGTTCGTCGGGCTCGGCGATCTGCGGGAGATACGCGTTGTAGAGCACCATCGACACCGAGATCGACGCGTTCGCCACGATCAGCAGGAACGCGCCCAGCAGATAGCGGTGGCCGTCCAGGAAGAACATCCCGGTCGTCGCGGCCGCCCCCACGTACGCGGCGGCCGCCAGCAGGGGCTTCTTGCGGCCCGTGCGGTCCGCGGCGGCGCCCACGATCGGCATCATCACCACCGCCACCACGACGGACATCGAGACCGCGTAGGCGAAGAGCGAACCCGCGCGCACCGGGATGCCGAGCGGGTGCACGAAACCGTCGGCGTCGGCGGCGGCCTTGGCGATCGACGTCAGATAGGGGCCGAGAAACACAGTGAGAACGCTGGTCGAGTAGACCGAACACGCGAAGTCGTAGAAGTACCAGCCGCGTTGTTCGCGTCTGCGGTCCGCGGCGTCGGCACCGCCGATGGTGTGTTCCGGCGTCGGCTCAGCGGTGCCCGTGGTCTCGGCGCTCAACCCGCACCCCCCTCGTATCTCCCCGTGGGGACGCCGCCGGGCCGGCGTCAGGCCCATGCCCCTCGCTCGCTCAGCACCGTGCGCAGCGTCTCGATGTGATCGGTCATGATGCCATCCACACCGAGATCGAGGAGAGCTGCCATCCGATCCGGTTCGTTCACCGTCCAGACATGGACCTGGAGCCCGCGGGCATGGGCCTCCCGGACGAAGCGCCGGTCCACCACCCGGACCCCGTTCTGGCTCTCCGGGACCTGCGCGCACACCGCTCCGGCGCGCAGGGCGGCCGGTATGCCGTACGAGCGCAGCCGCAGGCCCAGGACGCCGCGGACGCCGTACGAGGTGGCCAGCCGGGGGCCCGCGAGGCGGTGCGCCCTGGCCACCCGGGTCTCCGAGAACGAGCCGACACACACCCGGTCCCAGGCATCGGTCCGGCGGACCAGGTCGATCAGCGGGACGAGCGCCGGCTCGGCCTTGATGTCCACGTTCCAGCGGGCGTCGGGAAACGCCTCCAGCAACTCCTCGAACAGCGGCAGCGGTTCACGGCCCGCCACCCGGGCCCGCCGCACCTCGCTCCACGGCAGGTCGGCTATCCGGCCACGGGCGTCCGTCAACCTGTCCAGGGTGGCGTCGTGGAAGGCGACCAGACGTCCGTCCGACGTCGTGTGCACATCGGTCTCGAAGTAGCGGTAGCCGGCATCGGCGGCCCGGCGGAACGCGGCCGTGGTGTTCTCGATCCCGTCCGCCGCTCCGCCTCGGTGGGCGAACGGGATCGTCGCGGGATGGTCCAGATAGGGGTGGAGTACAGAGGTCACTGCGGCAGTATGGCCTCCTTCGATGGCCGGCCGGTGACGGCGGTGGTGCCGGACCCCGGCGCGGGAGCGACGGTCTAGTCGGCGGGCTTCGCCTCGGGGACCGCGAAGAAGCGCAGGAACAGCTGGGCGAGCGGGCCGATGGACAGCGCGTACAGGACTGTGCCCACGCCCAAGGAGCCGCCGAGCAGGAAGCCGCTCGCCACCACGGCCACCTCGATCGCCGTACGGACCAGGCGGACCGAGCGGCCGGTGCGCCGATGCAATCCGGTCATCAGGCCGTCGCGCGGCCCGGGGCCGAACCGCGCCGCGATGTACAGCCCCGTCGCGACACCGTTGAGCGCGATCCCCGCGACCATGATAACGATCCGGGCCGCCAGGCCGTGCAGCTCCGGGACGAGGGCGAGCGTGCCGTCCATGGCGAGGCCGATGGCGAAGACATTGGAGACCGTGCCGAGCCCGGGGCGCTGCCTCATCGGTATCCACAGGAGGAGGACCGCCGCGCCGACGATGATCGCGACGACCCCGATGGACAGCCCGGTGCGTTCCGCGAGGCCCTGGTGCAGCACCCCCCAGGGTTCGAGACCGAGCCCGGCGCGGACCATGAGCGCCGAGCTCGCCCCGTACAGGGCCAGACCGACGTACAGCTGCATCAGCCGCCGTGTGAGGTGCGCCCGGCGGGGGACGGCGGTGACGGACAAGATGTGCTCCCTCGTGTGGTGGCGGTGGACTGCCACGTGACACTCTGTGGCAGGGGATTGGCTGCCAACTATGGCCAATCCGAGGAAGGTGGACTGATTTACATGGCGCAGTGGACTTCGGCCGTCGGTGCCGCGCAGCTCGCCCGGCAGCTCCAGGCCCAGCAGCAGAAGCCGATGGGTCCCGGCGCCCGCAGGCCCCCCGCCTATCGCGCGCTCGCCGACGGCGTCCGGCTGCTCGTCCTCGAAGGCCGGGTGCCGGTCGCCGCCCGGCTCCCTGCCGAACGCGAGCTGGCGCTCGCCCTGTCCGTCAGCCGCACCACCGTCGCCGCCGCCTACGAGGCGCTGCGGGCCGAGGGATTCCTGGAGTCCCGGCGCGGCGCGGGCAGCTGGACCGCGGTCCCGGCAGGCAACCCCTTGCCCGCGCGCGGCCTGGAACCGCTGCCCCCGGAGTCGCTCGGTTCGATGATCGACCTGGGCTGTGCCTCGCTGCCCGCGCCCGAACCCTGGCTGACCCGCGCCGTCCAGGGCGCCCTCGAGGAGCTGCCGCCGTACGCGCACACCCACGGCGACTATCCGGCCGGACTGCCCGCGCTGCGGCAGATGATCGCCGACCGCTACACCGGGCGCGGCATCCCGACGATGCCCGAACAGATCATGGTCACCACCGGCGCGATGGGCGCGATCGACGCCATCTGCCACCTCTTCGCCGGGCGGGGCGAGCGGATCGCGGTGGAGTCCCCCTCGTACGCCAACATCCTTCAGCTGATGCGGGAGGCGGGCGCCCGGCTGGTGCCGGTGGCGATGGAGGAGGGGATCGGCGGCTGGGACATGAACCGCTGGCGGCAGGTGCTGCGCGACGCGGCGCCCCGGCTCGCGTACGTCGTGGCGGACTTCCACAATCCCACCGGCGCGCTCGCCGACGAGAGCCAGCGGCGGGCCCTGGTGGACGCGGCCCGCTCCGCCGGGACGGTCCTGGTCGTCGACGAGACCATGAACGAGCTGTACCTCGATTCCGATGTCGAGATGCCGCGCCGGGTCTGTGCCTTCGACCCGGCGGGCAGCACCGTGCTCACCGTCGGCTCGGCCAGCAAGGCGTTCTGGGCAGGCATGCGGATCGGCTGGGTGCGGGCCGCGCCGGACGTGATCCGCAGTCTGGTGTCCGCCCGCGCCTACGCCGACATGGGCACACCCGTGCTGGAACAGCTCGCCATCAACTGGCTGATGCGCACGGGGGGCTGGGAGGAGGCCGTGGAGCTCCGGCGCGGTCAGGCGCGGGAGAACCGGGACGCGCTGGTCGCGGCGGTGCGCCGGGAGCTGCCGGAGTGGGAGTTCCAGGTGCCGCGCGGCGGGCTGACGCTCTGGGTGCGCACCGGCGGACTCTCGGGGTCACGGCTGGCCGTGGCGGGCGAGCGGGTGGGGGTGCGGGTGCCGTCCGGTCCGCGGTTCGGCGTCGACGGCGCCTTCGAGGGATACGTACGGCTGCCGTTCACGGTCGGCGGTCCGGTGGCGGACGAGGCGGCGGTACGGCTCGCCGCGGCGGCGGAGCTGGTGGTGTCGGGGGCGAGCGCGGGAGCGGAGGCGCCTCGCACGTTCGTCGCCTGACGGCCGGGGCGCGGCGGAAGGGGCGGGGGAGGATCGCCAGCCAGTGTCCACGGCCACCTGGTACCTCTGGTGCGACGGCCGGATCCTGGTCAACATGGATG
>NZ_JBEZKL010000246.1:0-5440 GCF_040704695.1 Streptomyces sp. NPDC048411 | reverse complement strand
CACGTCGGCGTGCGCCGCCCCGTCGGCGTCCAGCCGGCACGCGCACCGGTACAGCGCACCAACAGCCTGCAGTACAGCGGGATCCGGTCATCCGCCGGGCGGGGCCGGCCGGATCAGCCGGCGGGTACCGCGTGCGAACCACCGGCCGCCGCCCAGGACGGCGTCACACCCATGACCTGGCACACCATCAGGAAGAGCGGAATGGGCGGGGTGTACGGCGTGCGGCTGTCGGGTGCGTGGATCAGCCGGGGCCGCACGGTGGGGACGTACGCGCCCTTGGCGTACGCGACCTGCGCCGGCCAGTCCAGATCGAGGTCCGAGCCCGCCGGTACGATCCACCACCAGCGGTCGGCGTCCGCGAAGACGCAGCCGGTGCGTGGCAGATGGGACATGAGCCGGAAGCCGTACCCCGCAGGCACCCCCACCGCGTCGCAGCCCAGGCTCGCCGACAGCGCGGGAGGCAGCGGCAGCTGCACGAGGCCATCCCCGGAGCCGGGCAGCCGGGACTCGCGGGAGAGACGCGATCCGAGCAGATGGGACATTGCGCTCCTCAACATGACCGCTCCGTGCCGTGCGGCAGTTCCGCCCAGACGATCCGGCCCGATCCGTCGCCCGCGTCGCGGGATCCCCAGGCGCTGCTCAGAGCGTCGACGAGCAGCAGGCCGCGTCCGTGTTCGTCGTCGGCAGTGCGGCACAGCTTCGGGCCATCCGGCTGGTGCCCCTGGTCCTGCACGGCTATGCGCAGCCGTCTGTCGAGACAGCGCAGCTCGCACACGACGCGCTCGCTCGCGGTGTGCACCACCGCGTTGGTAACCAGTTCCGACACGATCAGGATCGCCGCGTCGTGCGTCTCAGCGTCCACCTGCCACTCGTCCAGCCGGGTCCGTGTCAGCCGCCGCGCACCGGCCACCGATTCCGGATGCGCAGGGAGCGCGAAGCAGTATCGGAGCGCTTCCGTCCCGGGGCTGAGGTCGATGAGCCGGGGGATGAGCGCACTGCCAGGTGCCACGACCGATTCCTCACAGTGGGGGCTTTGTCACGCCGCGCATCCCAGGGCATGAGGGCGGGCATGACTAAGTGAACTGGTTCACTCACCAACTCTCCCCCTGTCGTGAACACTTGGCAAGGGGCACTCTGAAAATTTCAGAGTGGCCGTGTCTTTGGCGGCATATGCATGGCACACTGCTCGCAAACAGCGCATCGGGAGGTCTGAAGTGAGCGAACCGCGGTCCGCCCCGACCGTGGGTCAGGTCGTTCTCGGCAAGCGCCTGCAGGATCTGCGGGAGCGCGTCGGCCTGAGCCGTGACCAGGCTGCCAAGGTGCTCCGGGTAGCTCCCGCGACGATACGCAGGATGGAGACCGCCGAGGTCGCGCTCAAGATCCCCTATGTGCAACTGCTCCTGAAGGCCTACGGGATCGCCGACGAGGAGGCCGAATCCTTCGTCGAGCTGGCCGAGGAGGCCAACAAGCCCGGCTGGTGGCAGCGGTTCCACGACGTCCTGCCCGACTGGTTCAGCATGTACGTCAGCCTGGAGGGCGCAGCGAGCCTCCTGCGCATGTACGAACCACACTTCGTCCCCGGACTCCTGCAGACCGAGGACTACGCCCGATCGGTGATGCGTACCGGCGCCGTCGGCCAGACCCGGCCCGAGGACATCGAGCGCCATGTGGCGCTGCGGATGGAGCGGCAGTCCCTGCTGACGCGGCCGGATGCCCCGAAGCTGTGGGTGGTGATGGACGAGACGGTCCTGCGCCGCCCCGTCGGCAGCGCCGACGCCATGCGCGCGCAGATCGACCGGCTGCTGGACGCCACCGAGATGCCCCATGTGACACTGCAGATCGCGGAGTTCGCGACCGGCCACCACCCGGGCACCTACGGGCCGTTCGTCCTTTTCCGCTTCGCCATCCCCGAACTGCCCGACATGGTGTACAGCGAGTACCTGACGGGCGCCGTCTACTTCGACGCGCGCCCCGAGGTGGCCTCCTACCTCGAAGTCATGGACCGCATGGCGGCTCAGGCCGCAACTGCACAACGCACGAAGGAAATCCTCCGGGACTTCCGCAAGGAGCTGTGATCGATGGACCCCATATACAACGGCATGCCCGCCGGTGAACTCGGCTCCGAAGGCTGGTACAAGCCGTGGAGCGGTGGGAACGGCGGCAACTGTGTCGAGGCCATGAAGCTGGCCGACGGCAGAGTCGCTGTACGCCAGTCCGCTGACCCCGACGGCCCCGCCCTGATCTACACCCACCTCGAGATCGCAGCCTTCATCCAGGGAGCCAAGGCCGGCCAAGCGGACTTCCTCCTTACCGGAACCTGACGCATCCGGCGTCTGTCCTTGCCACACTCAGTCTCAGTTCGCCGATCCAAGGACCCCAGGAGCGCGCCATGACCGGGCACGAGCCCATTGAGATCGACACCAGCAAGCCGCATCCCGCCCGGATGTACGACTGGTTCCTCGGTGGCAAGGACAACTATCCGGTCGACGAACAGATGGCGCGGCAGCTCCTGACCCTCGACGCCCGCGGCCGTGACATGGCCCGGGTCAACCGGGCGTTCATGCACCGCGCCACACGGTGGCTCGCCATCCAGGGCATACGCCAGTTCCTCGACATCGGCACCGGCATCCCCACCGAGCCGAACCTCCACCAGATCGCCCAGCAGACGGCCCCGGACTCGCGCATCGTCTACTGCGACAACGACCCGATCGTCCTTGCGCACGCGGCGGCCCTGCTGCGCTCCACCCCCGAGGGGGCCACGGAGTACATTCAGGTCGATGCCCGCGAGCCGGAGACCATCCTCGAACAGGCGGGCAAGGTACTCGACTTCGGCAAGCCGATCGCTCTGTCCCTGCTGGCCCTGCTGCACTTCCTCGACGACGAGGACGGTGCCGCCGAGATCGTCGACCGGCTCGTGGAGAAGCTCCCCTCGGGCAGCTATCTGGTGCTCTCGCACACCACCGGGGACTTCAACCCCGAGGGTGCGGCACAGGCGTCGGCCCTGTACAAGGCCCGCGGGATGACGCTGCGTCCGCGCTCGCGCGCCGAACTCACCGCGTTCTTCGAGGGACTCGAACTCGTGGGCCCGGGCGTTTCGCTCTCCGCGGACTGGCACCCGGAGCTCGGCGAGGTCATCGACGTGCCCGGTGACGAGCCCGTTCCCGGCTACGCGGGCGTGGCCCGCAAGCCCTGACCTGGGCCGTCACCTGCATGTTCACTGCCTGCTGACCGACCGGGTGATGCCCGCGGCGATCGTCGTCGCGAGCAGCCACCCGGTCGCGATGAGGAAGTACGACAGCCACTGGTACCAGCCCTGCGGGTTGAACGCCCGCTCCTGCCCGAAGTCCACGATCGGCAGAAGCAGGTCCAGTGTGCAGACGAACGGACTGAACGGCGGAGCCCCGTCCGCCTTCAACGGGCTCGGATGGTGCAGCGCGTACACCAGCGACCCGGCCAGCAGCAGCGAGAAGAGCCAGGCGGCGGCCCGCACCGGCCGGAAGCCGTATCCGACGGTGACATCCTGGAGATGCCCCCACAGCCGTGCGTACGCGGGCAGGGTGCCGCGGTGTCTGCGGTGCTTGGCGAGGAGCACCGTGCGCGCGGCGTTGTCATCGCCGATCCGCCGGTACGCCGCCGTCAGCTGCTCGTACGCGTACGGCACATCGCCCTCTTCCTCCTGTTCGAGCAGCGGCAGCCGCCGCTCGGCCGGCAAATGGGGGAGAAGCGTGGTGTACGTCAGCCCGTCGAGCCGGACCAGCTCCGGCCAGACCGACGGGGTGGCATGGATGAGGTCGGCCTTCGCCCGGCACAGATTCACTCTGCCGTCGATCGGGGCGGCCTCCCGGAGCCAGAGTTCGCCGATCGTGCTGCTGATGGCGCGGAGCGCCACGCCGCCCGGGTTGGACAGCCGGGCGTTCGCGAGGTTGAGCTGCCCCGGTATCCGGGCGCCGCGCAGATCGACCCGCCCCTGGACCCGGATCCGTATGCCGTGCAGGTCGGAGCCGACGCCGAGATTCTCGGCATCCAGTGCGGTCGCCCCGGGGTTGTGCAGGTGGGCGTCGTCGAGCCGGATCTGCCCGGTGACGGAGGCGCCGCCGAGCCGGGTCTCGCCGTGCACGACGAGACCAGGCCACCACAAGTCGTCCTCGACGACCGCGTGATTCAGCTGCAGCACCGCCTCGTCGTTGGGCGCGGTCGTACCGTCCGCGTTCACTCCGATGCGGGTCCGGTCGAAGAACAGAGCCTGGGCGATCTTCGAACCGCCGAGCAGCACCGGGCCGGAGATCCGGCAGTCGGTGAGCCGAAGCACGCCGTCGATGCGGACGGTCGCCGCGGTCAGTCCCGGCAGCACCGAACGGCTCAGTGCCAGCTGCCGCAGCCGTGCGCCGTACAGGTTCGGCGTCTGCTCGAAGCGGCATCCGGACAGCGCGACCGCGCACTCCGCGGTCACGTACCGAATGTTCAGAGCGCCGCTGATCCGTGCGCCCAGCACCCGCAGCGCGGGCACCTGCCCGTCCTCCTGCGGGCCGCCGACCAGGAGCGCCCTGAGCACCTCGGCACGTACCGTGCGCTCAGGACCCCAACTGTCCCCGGTCTCCGGATCGTCCTCGGCCGCCACCCCCGTACGGAAATCGACGGCTGTGCCGCGCGGGAAGGCGTCCCGGACACGGCGCTCGGCGGCGGTCAGCTCGGTGATCTCCATCGGCGGGACTCTGGCCCGCAGCCCGACGGAGTGTCAACCCCCAATGTGCGAACCGCGTTCAGCTGTCCAAGGCCCGGTAGTCCTAGCTCGGACACCAGGGAACAAGTAACCCGCCGGTAGGATTCAGGACTTCGTGGTGGAGGCCGCCTTCGGCTGGCGGGGGACAGTCTTGGTCTTGTCGAGGTGCCCGTAAACCGTTCAGCCAGGGCGACCTGGACGCCATCGCCCACGAGCTCAACCACCGTCCGCGCAGGACCCACGGCTACCGCACTCCGGCAGAGGTCTACGCTGACCTCCTGAACAACGGTGATGCACTGACCGCTTGAGCTCGCCGTCGTTTTCATCGTCTTGAAGACTGTCCATCACGGCCTTTGGGTTGATCGACTGTCGACTTCAGCGAGAAGACACGATCACCCAAAGGCCGCCCGGCTGTCAGGCAAACGACGAACCCCACCAAGAAACGATCTTGGTGGGGTTGATGGTCAAGCTCAGAAGGTGAGCTTCCAGCTGTCGATGTAGCCCGTGTCGCGGCGTTCCATGTCCACGACCCGGAGCCTCCAGGTGCCGTCGGCGACCTGGCTGGAGGCGTCCACCGTGTAGGTGGCGCGCAGGTTGGCGGCCGAGTCGCGCCAGTCCCACTTCCTCAGCGGGTACAGCGTGCCGTCGGGGGCGACCAGGTCGATGACCAGGTCACCGCGGTAGGTGTGCTTGATGTCCACGTCCACCTTGAGGTCGCTC
>NZ_JBEZKL010000245.1:0-5498 GCF_040704695.1 Streptomyces sp. NPDC048411 | reverse complement strand
CCCCGATACTGGGCGTATCGGGGCGAGCCCGACAACGCAGCGAGCGTGCGTGCCAGGCGTCGCCAGGCAGGCGGGACTTTCGAAACACGCCCTAGTGGTGACGATGGTGCTCGCGCTGAGCTGGGCGCTCGGTGAGGCGACCGGGCTGCCCCACCCCACGCTGACCTGGATGGCCGCCACGCATGGCCTCGGCAACGCGCTGGGCTTCGCGCTCTGCTCGGCGCTCGCCCGGCAAAGGCTCCTGAACGGCGCCGGCTCCGCCCGTACTGCCCCGACCCGCACCGTCCCGTTGCTCACCGACCCATTTCTCACCGACCCCGAAGGCAGGACGTCATGAGCACCCTCACGTACCCGGAGGTCGGGGCCACCCGGCTCGGCCCGCTCCTCGACGGCTACCACCATCTCCACCACCGGATCGCGGTGGGCCGCGGCCCGGCCGACTTCGAGACGGCGGGCGCAGCCGTCACCGGCTGGCGCATGCACCGCACCTCCGGCGCCCGGGTGCGGGCGTCGACGGCTCGCGCCGAGCCCGGAACCTCCGTGCGGGTGTCGATCGGGTTCGGTCCGCTCCGGTTCACCGCGCCGTGCGAAGTCGTCTGGACCGCGTACGAGAAGGAGCGCATCGGCTTCGCGTACGGGACCCGGCACCGACACCCCGAGCGCGGTGAGGAGTGCTTCGTGGTGGAACTGGCGGACGACGGCACGGTGTGGTTCACCGTGCTGGCGTTCTCCCGTCCGGCCCGCTGGTACAGCAGGGTGGCGGGCCCCCTCGTGCCGGTGCTCCAGCGCTGGTACGCACGCCGGCTCGGCACCGCGCTGGCACGGATCGTGTCGGAGGGCTGAGCTCAGCCGCTCCGCAGCGTCGATACTGGAAGTGATGGAGTGGTTCACCGCAGATGGCTACTGGCTCAGCCGGCTGATCTTCCAGCGGGCTCTCGCCTGCATCTACCTGGCCGGGTTTCTCGCCGCCGCCCTCCAGTTCCGGGCGCTGATCGGCGAACGGGGCATGCTGCCCGTGCCCGAGTTCCTGCGGCGAACGGACTGGCGGCTCGCTCCCGGTCTCTTCCGGCTCCACTACTCCGACCGGTTCTTCGCGGTGGTCGCCTGGACCGGCTGCGCGCTCGCGGTCGCGCTGATCGCCGGGGTGGATTCGTACGTTCCGCTCTGGGCCGCCATGCTGATGTGGTTGCTGCCCTGGGCGTTGTATCTGTCGATCGTCCAGGTCGGCCAGGTCTGGTACAGCTTCGGGTGGGAGTCGCTGCTTCTGGAGACGGGCTTCCTCGCCGTCTTTCTCGGCAACGCGGACACGGCTCCGCCGGTGCTGGTGCTGTGGCTGCTGCGCTGGGTGCTGTTCCGGGTCGAATTCGGCGCCGGGCTGATCAAGATCCGGGGCGACGAGTGCTGGCGCAAGCTGACCTGCCTGTATTTCCACCACGAGACCCAGCCGATGCCGGGACCGCTGAGCTGGTTCTTCCACCAGCTGCCCCGACCGGTCCACCGGGTGGAGGTGGCGGCCAACCATGTCACCCAACTCCTCGTCCCGATCTTGCTCTTCACCCCGCAGCCGGTGGCGAGTGCGGCCGCGGGACTGATGATCGTCACCCAGTTGTGGCTGGTGCTCTCCGGGAACTTCGCCTGGCTGAACTGGGTGACCATCGCTCTCGCCCTGTCCGCCGTCGACTGGTCAGTGGTCGCTGCGCAGCCCGCACAGTCGGCGCCACCGCTCTGGTACGAGGTACTGGTCATCGCCGTCACCGCACTGGTGGTCGTCCTCAGCTACCGTCCGGCGCGCAATCTGATCTCCCGCCGCCAGGTGATGAACCGCTCGTTCGACCCGTTGCATCTCGTCAACACGTACGGCGCGTTCGGCAGCATCAGCCGGGTCCGGCTGGAGATCGCGGTCGAGGGCACCGACGAGACGGTGCTCCACCCCGACACCGTCTGGCAGGAGTACGGCTTCCGGGGCAAGCCGGGCGATCCGCGGAGGCTCCCGCGCCAGTTCGCTCCCTATCACCTGCGCCTGGACTGGCTGATGTGGTTCGCGGCGCTCTCTCCCGCGTACGCCCATCCCTGGTTCGGACCGTTCCTGGAACGGCTGCTGGAGAACGACCGGGACACGCTGCGGTTGCTGCGCCACAACCCGTTCCCCGGCACCCCGCCCACGCACCTCCGCGCCAGGGTGTACCGCTACCGGTACACGACCTGGCGCGAGCTGCGTGCCACCGGGAACTGGTGGCACCGCACCTATGTGCGGGAATTCATCAGACCGGTGTCCCTCGCCCCCGCCCGCATCAGCCCGACCACGCCCCCTTGAGGACCCGGGCCCCGGGGCTACCTGCGTTCCGCCCGGTGCGGTGACCCGGCCGGGACACGCCGGAGCCCCGGACCTCCGTTCTGTCGGAAGGCCGGGGCTCCCTGGCTGACGGACATCTCGGACGTCGGGCGGGCGCGCAGCCGGGCCGTCGATCAGTCGATGCCGGGCAGGATGTGCGGCTCGGCGAGATCGTCCTCGTAGCCGGCCAGCCGGATCGGCGCGGATCTGGCCCAGACCTCGAGGTTCTGGAGTTTCTCGGGCCGACGGGCCCGCTCTCCCTGTCGCTCGACCGGTCGCTTCTCTTGCTTCGTCAGTTCTGGTGTCACCGCGGACTCCTTTGTGTCGCGAAACCCCGGGCGTTGCCGACGCTCCGGCCTCATTACCGGAAATCGACCACCCATATGGGGCGGGGCAGGAACAGTTCGGTCGCGGTGGCGCCGGGCATGGGGCGGAACGGCGGCCTGGTTACAAGCCTGTCCCAGGACGGCCCGGGGATTTTTGTGGATCCCCGGGTGGCGTCTGTTCACCTCAGCCTAACCAAATGAGCGCCTTCGCGCTCGATGGAACGTGTGCGCTCAGTCACTTTCGGGCAACGGATCGATCTACCAACCGGCCGGCGCGTAGTCCTTCAGGAAGCAGCCGAACAGGTCCTCTCCCGCTTCGCCGCGCACGATCGGGTCGTAGACCCGGGCAGCGCCGTCGACCAGGTCGAGCGGGGCGTGGAAGCCCTCCTCGGCCAGCCGGATCTTGTCGGGGTGCGGGCGCTCGTCGGTGATCCAGCCCGTGTCGACGGCGGTCATCAGGATGCCGTCCTTCTCGAACATCTCCTGGGCGCTGGTGCGGGTGAGCATGTTCAGCGCTGCCTTGGCCATGTTGGTATGCGGGTGGCCCGCACCCTTGTAGCCGCGACTGAACACACCCTCCATCGCGGAGACGTTGACCACGTAGGCGCGCTTGGCCGCCGTCGCGGCCATCGCGGGACGGAGCCGGCTGATCAGAATGAACGGCGCGGTGGAGTTGCAGAGCTGGACCTCGAGCAGCTCGATCGGCTCGACCTCTTCGACCGTCTGGATCCAGCTGTTCGTATCATGCAGGTCCGGTACGAGACCGCCCGCGTCGATCGCGGTGCCCGCAGCGATCCGCTCCAGCGAGGCGGATCCGGTGACCAGGGCCAGTTCTGTGACGTCCTGCGCGCTCAGCCCCTCCTTGCGGGCGGCGGGCAGGGCGGCGACGCGGTCGACCGAGCCGCTGCCGAAGGTGCCGATGACCTCGGCCGCGGGGAGTTCGCCCGCGGGCAGCGGTGCGGACTCGGCGCCGAGCAGTTCGCTGTACGCCTGCGGGGAGCGACGAACCGTCTGCGCGGCGTTGTTGATCAGGATGTCCAACGGGCCCTCGGCGGCGACCGAGTCGGCGAGCGCGACGACCTGGGCCGGGTCGCGCAGGTCGATGCCGACGATCTTCAGCCGGTGGATCCACTCGTCACTGTCCGGCATCGCCTTGAAGCGGCGGATCGCGTCGTTGGGGAAGCGGGTGGTGATGGTGGTGTGCGCGCCGTCACGCAGCAGCCGCAGCGCGATGTACATGCCAATCTTGGCCCGGCCGCCGGTGAGCAGCGCCCGGCGTCCCGTCAGGTCGGTCCGCGCGTCGCGGCGGGCCCGGTTCTCCTTGGCGCACTGCTGGCAGAGCTGGTGGTAGAAGGCGTCCACCTCGACGTACCGGGTCTTGCAGATGTAGCAGGAGCGGGGCCGCTGGAGTATCCCGGCGATCTCGGCAGTAGCCGAGGAGGACGGCAGGACACCCTGGGTCTCGTCGTCGATGCGGTCGGCCGAGCCGGTGGCGGTGGCCTCGGTAACAGCCTTGTCGTGCGCGGTTTTGGCGGCCCGGCGCTCCTGACGACGGCGCTGCTTCACGGTCCGGTAGATACCGGCGGTGGCGCGGCGCACGGCGATGGCGTCCGGGTGGTCGACCTCGATGGTGTCGAGTTCGTCGAGCACGCTCAGGCAGACGGCCAGCCGCTCCGGGTCGATACCGGGACCGAACTCCTCGATACCGGGAGCGAACTCCGCGCTGTCCTCTGTCACCGTCATTGCCGTTCCTCTGTCAGTCATGCCGCCGGGATCTCTCGGCGGCCCCGGCGCATTGCCGCACCGGGCTCACGAGGACTGGTATCCACGGGGCTGAGGCCCGGCTGCGGGCTTGCGCGAAGCCGCCGCACTTCGGGCCGAACGCCCCGCTCAAGTCTGCCATGTCCGCCGCGCTGCTCCATCCGGGTGCGCAGGGCGGCGCAGCGGGCCGCGGGAGGGGACGCCAGGGACCCGGGCGACGTCGGCAGTCCGACGACAGCCCCCAGGACCAAGCCGGTCGATCTGGATCGGTTCATCACAGCCGTACGCCGGATCGACGAGTTCTTCGTGACGGTCGTACAACTGCCGGGCCGCCCCTGCCCACCCGCGCCATTCCCAGGAGTGGGATGTCATGACACGGGTAGATGAACCGCGAAGAATAGGTCACCGACCTCCCCCGCTGCGCCCTGGCTGGAGCTCATGAACCAATACGCCCTCTCCCGGCCGGACGACCCGCATCCGGGTCACCGGCCCACTGAGGCACTGCACATCGCCGAAGTGTTCGGTGGTGAGCCGGGATGCATCGCACAGGCCCGCGCACTGGCCGACCGCTTTCTGATCAGGCTCACCACGGAATGGCTGGCGGTGCTCGGCGAGCGCACCCGTAACGATCTGATGCTGGCCGTGAGCGAGTTGGTCACCAACGCCGACCGCTACAGCCACGGCCCCTACCTGCTGGAGCTGGAGGGCACCGCGCAGCGGATCAGCGTCACGGTCTACGACAGCAGCACGGCACTTCCCGTCCTCTTCTCCCCCGACCCGACCCGCCTCGGCGGTCACGGCATGGAGATCGTGGTCGCCCTGTGCGACCGCCTGACCGCCGAGCGGGTGCCGGTGGGCAAGCGGATCCGGGCCGAGTTCGAGCTCAGCAGCTGACCCGGTCGCAGCCCGGCCACGGTCCGGGGGACAGCCTTCAGGTCCTGTTCCGGGGACTAGGGCGTGTTTCGAAAGTAGCGCCGTCCGCCCGTAGGGCGGGCCTGGCGCCCCCTTGGAGGAAATCACCCCCGAGGACTTCGACCGGGTGTTCGCCGTCAACACCAAGGGGCAGCTCTTCGCCGCCC
>NZ_JBEZKL010000244.1:0-5590 GCF_040704695.1 Streptomyces sp. NPDC048411 | reverse complement strand
GCTCGCTGCGTTGCCGAAATGCCCTAGTAGCTCCGCTACGAGGACCTTCCGGCGCCTTGCGATCGCACGCACCAGACGCCGCGAGCTGATCGGACTCCCATTTTGTGAGCTCCTCTTATCCTGCCCGGTCAGGAGTCGAAGCCGAGGCCGAGTCGGTCCAAGGTGCGCAGCCACAGGTTGCGATGGCCGTGCGTGTCCTCGCGGGCCATGGACCACCGGGTGGCCTCGATGCCGAGATACCGAACCGGCTCCGGGGGGAAGGGCATTGGAGGGCGGCGGATCATGGCGGGCCGGAGCCGTTCCGTGCGCTGGCCGGAGAGCAGGTCCAGAATGACCTGGGCGCCGTAGCGGGTGGCGCTGACGCCGAGTCCGGTGAAGCCGAGGGCGTAGGAGATCCGGCCGTGCGCGGCGGTGCCGGCGAACATGCAGAAGCGGGTGGTGGAGTCGATGACCCCGCCCCACGAGTGCGAGAAGCGGACGTCGGCGAGGGCGGGGAAGGCTTCGGCGAACTGGGCGGCGAGGGCGTCGAAGGTCGCGGGGCGCTGGGTGAGGCGCTCGTCGACCCGGCTGCCGTAGGGGTAGATGGCGTCGTAGCCGCCGAACAGGATGCGGTTGTCGTCGGTCTTGCGGAGGTAGTGGAACTGGTTGCCCGCGTCGGTGATTCCGTGCTCGCCGCTCCAGCCGATGGCGGCGAGCTGCTCAGCACTCAGGGGTTCGGTGGTCAACGCGTAGTCGTAGACCGGAATCATGCTGAGCGAGAGGCGCTTGAGCAGGGGCCGGTAGATATTGGTGGCGAGGGCGACCTGCCGGGCGCCGACCGCGGCATAGGGGGTGGCGAGGCGGACCCGCCCGGTGTGACGGGTGGTCAGGGCGGTGACCTCGGTGTGCTCGGCGATGCGGACCCCGAGGTCGAGGCAGGCGGCGCGCAGGCCCCAGACAAGCCGGGCAGGGTCGAGGAGCGCATAGTCGGGGGACCACAGGCCGGCGGTCCACAAGGGGGAGTCGACGTAGCTCCGCAGTTCGTCGTGGTCCAGCAGCCGGGTCTGTTCGCCGTACTGGTGGGCGAGCGCGTGGGCGCCCTTGAGCCCTTCCGCCTGCCATGGCGTGGCGGCGACGGTGACCTTACCGCTGCGTACGAATCCGCAGTCGATGCCGTGGGTGTCCAGATCCCTCTGGAAAGCATCGAAGTTGTCCATGCCCAGGCGGTGCAGCAGCCGGGCCTCGGTGGGCCACCGGTCGGCGCCGTTGGCGAGCCCGTGGGTGATGCTGGGGGAGCAGAATCCGCCGTTCCGGCCGCTGGCCGCGTGGCCGCAGGTGTTCTGTTCGAGGACGAGGACATCCCGTTCGGGGTGGGCGCGCTTGGCGAGCAGGGCGGTCCACAGCCCGGTGTAACCGCCGCCGACGACGGCGAGATCGCAGGTGGTGTCGGCGGTCAGCCGGGGCAGCGGTGCGGGGTGCTCGGGCCGGTCCAGCCAGTAGGGGGCGGCCTTCGTGTCGCGCAGTCGGCTGCGGTGGTCGGTCGGGCGCGGGGCTGCGGTGGTCATGTGGCGGGTACCTCGTTGCAGGCTTGGTGGGGCAGTGCGGGCCGGGGCCCCGACGCTGGTCGGGGCCCCGGTCGGCGCACGGTCGGGTGAGTGGGGCGGTCAGAGACTGATGACGCCGGTACGCATGTCGGTCATGTCCATGAGCGTCCACTTACCGCCGATGCGGCCCCAGCCGGTGGAGCGGCCGCCGGCGCCGCCGAAGGGCATGTTGATGTCCCACCAGTTGTTGCTCTCGTTCACGACGACCTGGCCCACCTCCATCTCCTCGATGAAGCGGAAGGCGGAGGTCATGCTGCGGGTGAAGACGGCACCCTGGAGGCCCAGCTTGTCGTCGTTGGCGATGCGCAGAATGTCGTCCTCGTCCTGCCCGGTGATGATCGGGACGACCGGGCCGAAGGACTCCTCGCGGGACAGCAGGCTGTCCTCGGGCACCCCGTCCACCACGGTGAACTCGTAGTAGAGGTCCGTGGGGTGCCCTGAAGCGCGCTTGCCGCCGAGCAGGATGCGTGCGCCGCGCTCGCGGGCGTCGGCCATGTGGCGGTCCATCTTGGCCGCGACGCCCTCGTTGTTCAGGGGGCCGAGAACCGTCTTGGGGTCGAACGGGTCGCCGAGGGTGATGCGCTGGGCCTCGCGGAGCACGGCTTCGACGAACTCGTCGTGGATGTCCGCGTGCACGATGACGCGTTCGGTGGCGCAGCAGACCTGTCCGGCGCACGGATAGGCACCGTCGACAGCGGCCTTGGCGGCGGCCTGGACATCGGCGTCGGCGAGGACGACGAGCGGCCCGTTGCCCGAGCACTCCATGATGGAGCGCTTGAGCCCGGCGGCGGACTGGATCTTCGCGCCGGTCTCGGTGGAGCCGATGAACCCGATCGCGTGGATGCCCTCGTGGCGTACCAGCGCATCGCCGGTGTCGCCCTCTCCGGGCACGATGTTGACGAGGCCGTCGGGCAGTCCGGCGGCAACGAATGCCTCCATCGCCTTGAGGACGGTGAGCGGGGTGTTGGCCGGCGGCTTGATGACATGGGCGTTGCCGGTGGCGAGACCGGGGGCGACGAACTCCGCGAGCATCAGCAGCGGGAAGTTCCACGGCGTGATGATGCCCCACGTACCCACCGGGCGCCGGAAGGTGAACATCCGCTTGGTGTTGTCGGTGGAGGGCAGCGTCTCGCCGTGCAGTCGTACGGCGTCCTCGGCGTGCAGGTGGAAGAGCTTGGCCGCCTCCTCGATGTCGGCGACGGACTCGGCGAGCGGCTTGCCCTGCTCCAGGGACTGGAGGCGGGCGAGTTCGTCCACGCGCTTGCCGAGTTCCGTACCGATGCGGTGGCAGACCTCGGCACGGGTCCACACATTGGTCGAGGCCCAGCCCGGCTGGGCCTCGTTGGCGGCACGCACCGCGGCGTCGACGTCGGCGGCCGCGGGCAGCGGGAAGGTGCCCACGAGTTCGCCTGTCGCGGGGCTGATGACCTCGCGGGTGGTCCCGGAGGTGCCTTCGGTGTACGCGCCGTTGATGAAGAGCTGGTGCCGGTCGGCGGTCGGGGTGGTCATGCGTTGGCCTCTCTGTCCTGTCGTGACCGGGAAGGGTGCGTCGGCTCTGGGCCGCGTCGGCCCGGGTCCGGTGCGATGACTGGAGACTCGCTGAGCAAACAAGAACTGTCAAGACTGTGGAATGAGCAAAAACGAAAGTCGACCGTTGCTTGTTCGTGAGTGTTGACAGGTGTTTTTCGCTTCATCTATAACCAGGCCTCATCGAATCTCCTGTCTGCGCCCACCCTGAGGGGAACGCCATGTCATCCCAGCCACAGATCCCAGCCCCACCCTCGCCGGACCCTTCGGACTCGTCGGGATCGGCGGGTGCGTCCGCCTCGGCACTGCCGAAGAAGATGAGCTGGTTCGACGGATTCGCGATGTCGCTGACCATGCCGGCGGCGCTCATCGCCTCGCTCGGCGCCTCCATCGGCGGACTCGGCGCCTGGGGCGCGATCGCCCTGTGGGCGGCCTCGATGGTGCTGGCCACCGCGACCAACTGGATCTACACCGAGATGGCCGCGATGTTCCCCGACTCCTCCGGAGGGATCGCGCACTACGCGACCGAGGGCTGGAAGAAGCGGGCGCCCGTGGTGGGTCCGATCGCGAGCATCGGCTACTGGTTCCCCTGGACGACGGCCCTCGCCGTCTACTCCGGAATCATCGGCTCGTTCGTCCAGGCCCAGTGGTTCCCAGGCCAGGACTGGAGCGTGGAGTTCGGGCCGGTGAAGGTGGACTTCCCCATAGCCGTGGGCCTGCTCGTGATGCTGCTGCTGTTCAGCGCGGCGATGATCGGCCTGCACGTTGCCATGTGGGTCGTCTACGTCACCGGCGGTGCGCTGCTCGTGCCGCTTGCCGTATTCATCGTCCTGCCGCTGTTCTCCGGTGACTGGAGTGCGCAGGGCCTGCACTGGAATCTGCACGGCGCTGCGGGGCTGCGCGAGGCGCTGGTCTGGCTGTACGTCATGGCGTGGACGTCGTTCGGTGTGGAGGTGTGCGCGACCTTCGCCCCCGAGTACAAGGACACGGTGCGCGACACCTCCCGGGCCCTGCGCGCCGGTGTGCTGTTCTCCCTCGGTGTGTTCATCTTGCTGCCACTGAGCCTGTCGGGGTACGTCGGAGAGAAGGCCATCGGCAAGGAGCCCACGACCTTCTTCATCGGAGCCTTCCAGCACCTGGTGGGCGGCGCCTCCGACCTCATGGTGGTCTTCCTCATCGCCTCGCTGCTGCTCATCATGATCACCGGTCTCGCGGACGGTTCCCGGGTGCTGTACGAGATGGGTAAGGCGGGGCTCACCATCAGGCAGGTGGGGGTGCTGAACAAGCGCGGGGTGCCGGTCCGGGCGCTGCTGGTGGCCCTGGTGCTCAATGTGTTCGTGCTGACGGTGCTTCAGACCCCGCTGGCCATCATCGTCACGGGCAACCTGGGATACATCCTCACCCATGTGCTGGCGGTCTCCGGCTTCGCGCTGCTGCGCAAGGACCGTCCCGACGCCGTACGTCCCATCCGGCTGCCCCGGTTCTTCGTGCCCCTGGCCTGGACGCTGGCCGGGTTCCTCACCGTGGTGCTGGTGGTGGGAGCGACCGGCTTCTCCATCACTGGATACGGCGGCTACACAGAACTGGGAGTGGCACTTGCCGTTCTGCTCGTGTCGGTACTGCTGTGGCTGTACCGGACCAAGGTGCAGGACCGGCAGATCACCGACGACCGCCCGGCCTGACCAGGCCGGCCCACAGGTTTCAGAAGCCGCTTCTCAGCCGGTCTTGGAACGGGCGGGTCGAGCAGGAGTCCTGGTCGGGTGATGTTCCGGCGGTACGCGCATGAAGGCAGGGCCTCTCGGTAGCTCGGGATGCGAATCGGACCGAGCGATGCCGGGAGGCCCTGCTGTCGTTGTTGCATGCGCCCACGCCTGTTGACTTCGGCCCGCGGGTCCGGTGGGGTGCCGGATTGCTGCAGATTCCCAGCACATTGACGCAGGGGGGATGTAAAAGATGCTTGTCTTCGAAGTGACGCGACCCCGTCAAGGCTGACTGCCTGCGACGATTGCGCAGGGTGACGCTTCCGGGTGCGCGAGCGGTGGAGCGCTGGTTGGCTGCGGTGTGTCCCACCCTCACCTCCCCAGGAGTGAAGATGAGCATTGCAGGCGAGTCCGCCAGTCGTGCGCGGCAGACGCAGGACAAGGTTCGTGAGCTGAACGAGCGTGCCGAGCAGACGAGCGATCCGAAGGAACGTCGCAGGCTGTACGAGGAGGCCCGGCGCATCCAGGAGCAGTCCATGAAGGACGGCGGACGTGCGGCAGAGGACAGGCCTGGACGCCGTGCCGAAGGGGAGAAGGACGAGTTCTCTTCTCGCTGACGCACCGTCGGCATTCAACGGCACGGAGGGCCTAACTTCACCTAGGCTTGCCTGACTGATGCCCACTCGTGCAGTGATTCAGCTCTCACTTGGGGTGCGGGGGAACGAGGTGATCACGGGCTCCTGCAGATGTGGCTGTCCCCGCTCTCCCCGGGCGGCGAAC
>NZ_JBEZKL010000243.1:0-5734 GCF_040704695.1 Streptomyces sp. NPDC048411 | reverse complement strand
GGTGGGGTGGAGGAAGGAGCGGGGCGAGGGGCAAGCCTGGCAAGGCGGAGGAGGGAGTCGACGCGGAGCGTCGGTGACCGACGACAACGCCGCCAGGCGCCGCCCATCGGCACGCGACGCCGCCCCACCTATGTGCGCGGCCTCCAACGCGGCGAAGTCGGCCGCAGGGCCGACTGCGGGTCAGCAGCCGCCCGCGACCGCCGGGATGATGGAGATGCCCGCGCCGTCCGGGGTGGCCGCCTCCAGGCCGCCCTCGAAGCGCACGTCGTCGTCGTTGACGTACACGTTCACGAAGCGGCGGAGCTTGCCCTGGTCGTCCAGGACGCGCGCGGCGATGCCCGGGTGGTTCCGCTCCAGCGACTCGATGACCTGGGAGAGGGTCGAGCCCTCGGCCGGGACCTCGGCCTGGCCGCCCGTGTAGGTGCGCAGGATGGTGGGGATACGGACCTTGACGCTCATCTGGGTGCCTTCCTTACGTCTCGGGTGGTCGGGTCAGCCGTTGGCGAGGCCGGCGTCGCGGAACGCGTCCAGGCTGGGCCGGATGGTCGCGGTCGGGCCGGTCGTCGGGGCGACCGCGTCCAGCGTCTTCAGACCGTCACCGGTGTTCAGGACGACCGTGGTGAGCGTCGGGTCCAGCAGACCCGCCTCGATCAGCTTCCTCGTCACACCGACCGTCACCCCGCCCGCCGTCTCGGCGAAGATGCCCTCGGTGCGGGCCAACAGCTTGATCGCGTCGACGATCTGCTCGTCGTTGACGTCCTCGACCGCGCCGCAGGTGCGGCGGGCGATGTCCAGGACGTACGGACCGTCGGCCGGATTGCCGATCGCCAGGGACTTGGCGATCGTGTTCGGCTTCTGCGGGCGCACGACGTCGTGACCGGCCTTGAAGGCCGTGGAAACCGGGGAACAGCCCTCGGCCTGGGCGCCGAAGATCTTGTACGGCTTGTCCGCGACGAGACCGAGCTTGATCAGCTCCTGAAGACCCTTGTCGATCTTCGTGAGCTGCGAGCCGGACGCGATCGGGATGACGAGCTGGTCGGGCAGCTGCCAGCCGAGCTGCTCACAGATCTCGTACGCGAGCGTCTTGGAACCCTCGCCGTAGTACGGGCGCAGGTTGACGTTGACGAAGCCCCAGCCCTCACCGAGCGGGTCGCCGATGAGCTCCGAACAGAAGCGGTTGACGTCGTCGTAGTTGCCCTCGATGCCGACCAGCTCACCGCCGTACACCGCGGCCATGACGACCTTGCCCTGCTCCAGGTCGTGCGGGATGAACACGCAGGACCGGAAGCCGGCGCGGGCAGCGGCCGCGCCGACCGCACCGGCGAGGTTGCCGGTGGAGGAGCAGGAGAGAGTGGTGAAACCGAAGGCGCGGGCGGCCTCGACGGCGATCGCGACGACGCGGTCCTTGAAGGAGTGCGTCGGGTTGCCGGAGTCGTCCTTGACGTACAGACCGCCGGTGACGCCCAGCTCACGGGCAAGGTTGTCGGCCTTGACCAGCTTGGTGAAGCCGGGGTTGATGTTGGGCTTGTCCGCGACATCGGCGGGGACGGGCAGCAGCGGCGCGTAGCGCCAGATGTTGTCCGGTCCGGCCTCGATGCGCTTCTTCAGCTCGTCCGGGGAGCCGCTCGGCAGGTCGTACGCCACTTCGAGCGGCCCGAAACAGGACGCGCAGGCGAACAGGGGACCGAGCTCGAAACGCTCTCCGCACTCGCGGCAGGAGAGCGCCGCTGCGGGGCCGAGGTCGACGGCGCCGGTGGAAGGATCGGTGCTTACTGAAACAGTCTGCGCAGCCATGCTGGCGAGGCCCTTTCTCCTCATCTTCCTCGCGGCGCATTTCGCCACGAGACGGAATTGGCACCTTCCCCACCTGACCTCGCGGTCGGCGGGAGGGTTGCCGGGACTTCAACGGGCCGTTCCCTCAGTCCCTCTGGATGAGCGCTATGGCACTGGATCACCGACCCAGGCATTTATTGGCGGAGGACCCCGACATGCGAGGGTCATCCGCGTTGTTCAAGACTGTAACCGAAGCCCCGGACGGTTGAGGCAGTCGTCCGAACCGCGAGATGGATCACATACAGGGAGTATCGACCGTGCTGGAAGAGGTCGAACGCTGGCTGGCCGGGCGTTCCTGGTCGGCAGCCGACCGCCCGCTGGACCGGCTCGTCGCCGCCAAGAGCCGGGATCCGCTGCGCGGGAGCGTGAGCGTGGTGCTGCCCGCCCTGAACGAGGAGGCGACGGTCGGCGCCATCGTCGAGACGATCCGGGTCGAGCTGATGGAGAAGGTGCCGCTGGTCGACGAGCTGCTGGTGATCGACTCCGGCTCGACGGACGGCACGGCGGAAGTCGCCCGGAAGGCGGGCGCCCGGGTGGTGCACCGCGACGCGATACTCCCGCGCATACCCGCGCTCCCCGGCAAGGGCGAGGTCCTGTGGCGCTCGCTCCTGGTCACCAGCGGTGAGATCGTCTGCTTCATAGACGCCGACCTGAGGGACTTCTCCGCGGAGTTCGTCTCCGGAATCGTCGGTCCGCTGCTCACCGACCCCGAGGTGCAGTTCGTCAAGGCGATGTACGACCGCCCCCTGGGCGACGCCGCAGGTCAGGGCGGTCGCGTCACGGAACTGGTGGCCCGCCCGCTGCTCAATCTGCACTGGCCGCAGCTGGCCGGCTTCGTCCAGCCGCTCGGCGGCGAGTACGCGGTGCGGCGCTCACTGCTGGAGCGGCTGCCGTTCCCCGTCGGTTACGGAGTGGAACTCGGCCTCCTGGTGGACGCCCTGCACACCGTCGGACTGGACGCGCTGGCACAGGTCGACGTGGGGGTGCGCAGACACCGCCACCAGGACGGCCAGGCGCTGGGGCGGATGGCTGCGGCGATCTATCGCACCGCTCAACTCCGGCTTTCCCGCAGCCACTTGGTACGTCCGGCCCTGACCCAGTTCGAGCGGGGCGAGGACGGCTTCGTACCGCGCACCCATCCGGTGGACACGGAGGAGCGGCCCCCGATGTGCGAGATCACGGAGTATGTTTCGCGGCGCGCGGCCTGACGTGGCCTGACTTCGCACGTTTGGGCGGTTCGCGATCGGGCTAGATTCCGCAACATGGTCTCCGAGCACGAAGCCCAGTCCGCTGCCCAGGTCCTCGTTGCGTCCAACCGCGGCCCGGTGTCGTACACCCTGGCCACCGACGGATCGCTCGACGCCAGGCGCGGCGGCGGCGGGCTCGTCTCCGGGCTGAGCGCCGTCAAGGACAAACTGTGGGTGTGTGCCGCACTCGGTGACGGGGACCGGGAGGCGGTCCGGCGCGGGGTCGCCGAGCAGGGCGTACGGATGCTCGACATCGACGCGGCCGTCCACGCGGACGCGTACAACGGCATCGCGAACTCGGTGCTCTGGTTCGTCCACCACATGCTGTACCAGACGCCGCTGGAACCGGTCTTCGACGCGGAGTTCCGGCGGCAGTGGGCGTCGTTCGAGACATACAACCGGGCCTTCGCCGAGGCCCTCGCCCAGGAGGCGGGCGAGGGCGCGGCGGTGCTGGTGCAGGACTACCACCTGGCACTGGTCCCCGGCATGCTCCGCGAGCTCCGCCCCGACCTTCGGATCGGCCACTTCTCGCACACCCCGTGGGCGCCCGTCGACTATTTCCGCCTGCTTCCCGACGACATCGCCGAGCAGCTGCTGCGCGGCATCCTGGGCGCGGACCGGGCGGCCTTCCTGACCTGGCGCTGGGCGGACGCGTTCATCGGCTGCTGCACGGAGATCCTGGGCGGCACCGGCCGGACCAGGATCGGGGTGCACGGGCTCGGCGCGGACGCGGACTTCCTGCGCCGGCGCGCGCACGAGAAGGACGTGGACGAACGGATGGCGGCGCTGCGGGAGCAGGTGGGCGGCACCGGCCGGAAGACGATCGTGCGGGTGGACCGGACGGAACTCTCCAAGAACATCGTGCGTGGCCTGTTCGCCTACCGGGAGCTGCTCAACACACGTCCGGAGTGGCGCGAACGGGTGGTTCATTTGGCGTTCGCGTATCCGTCGCGGCAGGACCTGGCGGTGTACAGGGAGTACACCGCGGAGGTGCAGCGGGTCGCGGAGGAGATCAACTCGACGTACGGGACCGCCGACTGGACCCCGGTCCTGCTCCATGTGCACGACGACTTCGCACGCTCGCTGGGGGCGTACCGGCTGGCCGACGTGGCGCTCGTCAACCCGATCCGCGACGGCATGAACCTGGTCGCCAAAGAGGTCCCGGTCGTCTCCGACCACGGCTGCGCGCTGGTGCTGTCGCGGGAGGCGGGGGCGTACGAGGAGCTGGGCGGCGACGCGGTCGTGGTGAACCCGTACGACGTGTCCGCGACGGCGGCGGCGCTGCACGAGGCTTTGACGATGGCGGACGACGAACGGGCCGCGCGAACGGAGCGGCTGGCCGCGGCGGCGGTGGCGCTGCCGCCGCAGCAGTGGTTCCTGGACCAGCTGGACGCGCTGCGGCGGGAGGCTTGAGAGCGCACCCGTCCCGCGATTGCGGACACGGCGTGGCTGCCGGGCTTCGCTTGCGCTGCGTGGCCGGGATGAGGGCCCGCACCGGGCTTCCGGGACAGAACACCTAGAGCTGTCGCGCCAGGGCTGCCAGGAAGTCGACGACGGCTCCCGGGCCGTTCAGCAGCAGATCGGCCCGCTCGGCCAGTTCGGGCACTTCCGCGCTGCCGCTGCAGACAAGCAGGCCCGGGATGCCGTCGGGGCCCTCGGTGCGGAGCTTCTCCACGGCGGCGTACGCGGCGAGGTCGCCCAGGTCGTCACCCGCGTACAGAACGGACTCGGCGTCCAACTCCCGTACGTACTGTGCGAGCGCCACGCCCTTGTCCATGCCCGGCGGGCGCAACTCCAGGACCAGGCGGCCCGGTTCGACGATCAGCCCGTGCCGGGCGGCGAGCGCACCGAGCGGGCCGCGCAGCGCGTCGAACGCGGCCTGCGGGTCGGTGGCGCGGCGGGTGTGGACGGCGAGTGCCCGGCCCTTCTCCTCGATCCAGGTACCGCGCCAGGTGTCGAACCGTTCGAGCAGGACGGGGAGTTCGGCGCGGACCGCGGCGACGCCCGGGTGCGGGGCGGGGGCGTGGACGGTGCCGGAGACGGCGTCCCAGCGTTCGGCGCCGTAGTGGCCGAGAACGACGAGGTGGTCGAGGCCGGGGACCCCGGCGAAGCCGCCGTGCCGGACCGCGACGTCGGCCGGACGGCCGGTGATCACGGCGACGGAGGCGACCTTCGGCGCGAGCGCGGCCAGGGCCGGGACGGTGCCGGGGTGGGCGCGGGCCTGTTCCGGGTCCGGGACGATCTCGGCGAGAGTGCCGTCGAAATCGAGCGCGACGACGGCACGGTCCGGGCGCGCGAGGATCGCGGCCAAGGCTTCTCGGCCGGGTGGGGTGGTGGGGGTCGGGAGCTCGGACGGGATCTCGCTCGGCGCGGGTACGTGCGGATTGCTGCCCATGGGTCGAGCCTATCGGCGTACCGCCAGGCACAGCATGGGGCGACGTGGCATACCGGCGGTGTCCGAGCGTGACGGCTGAGCCAGGGCGTGTTTCGAAAGTCCCGCCGGCCTGGCGACGCCTGGCACGCACGCTCCTCATGGGGCAAACATTGCCGGTCACGGCACTAGTAGGGCTTTGTTAGGTCCTGTGGTGTGGTTCTGGTGTCGGTGCGGATTGGCCGCATATCGAGCAGGCGCCGGTCCAGGTGGCCAGGAGGGC
>NZ_JBEZKL010000242.1:0-5770 GCF_040704695.1 Streptomyces sp. NPDC048411 | reverse complement strand
AGCGACACGCGATGACCCTGACCGCGAACAGCGGGGACAAACGGGGCGAAGTGATCACCCTATGCGGCAACGATCACCTCTGAAGGATCGAGGCTAACCCCGCGCCACCGGGTCTGACCGGCCGACGCCGCACCCCGGGTCGGGCGCCGGCCGCAGAACGTCCTGGATTCCTTCGGGACGAACAGCTCCCCGAAGGCAACTGCGGGATCAGTTGCCTTCAGGACCTGGTCCCAGCGGTCCTTGGACTGGGGCGCGCATCGTAGAAACGCCGCCCGCAGCGCCTGCTCATTTGCCGAGGACCACAGGGCCGGCTCCAAGGTGCGAGGCGCGGCGGCCACGTGCAGCTGCCCGGGAGACGACCATGTACCAGCGCGACAGCTCCTCAAACACGGCCAGATTGTCGCACCATGCAGCATCCCGAGACCCTCCCAGTCCCGCGTTACTGAATGCCGAACTCTGTACGTTCATCCATACCTACCTCTGCACATACGCGAGTACGTCGACACCAGAACCCCAAACCCGTTAAGAAAGCCATCCTGAGCGATGAGCAGTAGGGCCCTCCTCAGCTATGTGTCGGTGGTCCGGCAGGCCGAGGCGCGGGCAGTGTCGGCGCCGCGGGGTAGGTCGCGCAGACAGCCTCGGGACGCTGCGTCCGCACGGAGGACACCTGGTCGGCCGTGAGGCGCTGTGCGTAGATGTCCAGGGCGGCGAGAGTCGTGCCGGACGTGCCGTAGAGCATCCGCGAGCGGGGCAGCGTCAGCTCACTGGTGACGGTGCCGACGCGCTCACCGTCGAGATACAGCGTGACAGCCGAACCGTCGCTGGTGAGAGCGAAGTCGGCCCACTGCCCTGACCCGAGGCCACGACCAAAGCTCTGGGTCACACCGTTCCAGCGCACGGTGATGTCGGTCGGGCTCAGGGTGACCCGGTTCGTGGAGTCGACCTGGCCGAGCAGAGTCACTGTTCCGCTCACCTTGACGGTGCCGGTGACCGACCAGGGCCCGGTCAGGTTGGAGGCCCCGAGCCAGTAGCCGCCGGAGTCGATGACCTTCACCTGACCCTTGTCCGGGTCGGTGGCTGAGCGCGTCGAGACGAACAGCGGGGTCATCCCGCTGAGGTCGCATCGGTCGATGATTCCGCGTCGGTTGTTCGACGTGTGCGCGTCATAGGTGCCACGGGGGAACTCCGGATCCATGACGTACTGGTGGATCGGTCGGGCGTTCGTGGTGGCGTTGGGCTGCAGGGAGCCCGTGTATCCCGGTGCGGTACCGATGGTCTGCATGGTGGCCTCGTATGCCGCGTACTCCGTCTGGGTGCGCGGGCGGGTGTTCCACTGCCGGTCTGCGACCCGACCTCTCGGCATGATCGACAGCGACTCGAGCCACTGGCCTTCAGCCCAGCCCAAGTCGTCACCCCAGACGTGCATGCCCCACCCGAGGATCTTCGGGTCGGTGGGTGTGGTCCACGTCTGGGCGATGCGCTGCTGGTTGGGGCGGCCTGAACGGGCCGGCACCAGGTAGAGGAAGCTGCCGTCAGCGACGATCTTGTCGTAGGGCTTCAGGTGGGCGGCGGTTCCACTGCCGGTCCAGTCCATGACCATGATGTTGGTGTCGAGCGGGATGTTGCGCGCTGACGCCTCGGAGCCGTTGTAGACCACCGAGGTGCGGCCCTTGGCTCGAACGTGGTCATTCACCTCATTGATGAACTCCATCTCGACATCGGCCGTCGTGGCGTACTTGCCGTTCGAGTTGGCCACGTAGTTCCCCAAAGCGGGGCAGCGGTTCATGTTGGGGGGCATCTCGTCACCACCGAGGTGGACCCATGGCGAGGAGAACCAGGGGAGGAACTCGTCGAGCAACTCCTGGGAGACCTTGAGGGCCTTCGGGTTCATGAGGTTGAACGTGAAGTCGTCGGTCAGGTGGCTGTAGCTGTAGCCCTGGCAGGTGTTCTGCGGAGTCGCGCCCGTGTCGCGCTCACCGAACCCCGGTTCGACCTCACGCGGCCCGTCTGCCATGCCGACGTGGAAGTAGGCCGACTTGGGTGAGACGTGGGCCGGCAGCTCGAAACCTGGAACTAGGGTCACGTTGTTCTCCCGGGCGATCCGGTCGAGACTCTCGATGTCAGCCCGGTCGTAGCTGAAGCCTGGCTCGGCCAGCCCGGGGTACTTGGGGCTGTTGAGTCGGAAACCCTCTGCGTCATCGACGTGAAGCACCAGGTAGTTCTGCTTGAGGTACCCCATCTGTCGGATGACGTCGGCCACGGCGCGAGGCTCCCAGTACTCACGGGACACGTCGATCGCGTTCATGCGCACGGTGGTGTTGGCACGGTCGGTGAGGACACCGGTGGGCAGGGTGCGTTGGTCGGCGCTCCCGACCAGCAGCTGGATCAGGCTGCGCGACCCGTAATAGATGCCACTGGCCGTGGGCGCGGTGAGCCGCACCGTCCGACCGATCTCCAGCCGGTACCCCTCGGGGCCGACCTCGGGTGCGAGAGCCGCATCGAGGGCCACCTGGATGCCGTTGTCGTTCGCACTGTTCGCTTGGGTGAGGGGCAAGCGGACACCCGTGCGGGCCTCGATGTCTCGAGCGGCATACCGTGCGACCTCGCGCAGCGGCCGGGTCGACACAATGGGGTCGGATTCTGTCGTCATGCCCGAGACAACGGTCCAGCGGCCGGCAGTGGCCGGATCGATCACGACCCTGGTCGTGTTCGCCAGGGTGAGCTTCCCCCCTGCGGGCTCCCAGTTCTGCGGAACCGGTAGCAGGGTCGTGCGTGGGTCGGCGACGTCGCTTCGGGCCCCCCCAGGCGTCGTTCGAACAGTAGGTTTCGCGCCCGCCTCACTCGCCATTGCGGGCGACACCAGCATCGAGCATGCCGTGAGGGCTGCGAGGCAGCCAGCGAGTCCCGATATTCGCAACTTCGCCGACCCCTGGTGACGAGGGACGGCACGACGACCAGATTTTGACATGATGCCTCCATCAACTGGTCTAGACCGGTCTAGAGTTGATGGGAGTGTGGCCCGTGCAAGCGCCATGGTCAAGAGGGGGGCAGCGTGCAGGACTTACAAGCGGGGGCCAATGTGCAGGACTGATACACCGCCGCCCCGGGGACGCCGCCAAGCCTCCGCGCGGCTACCTTCCCGAGGCCTTCGCCGGCCTGCTGGCCTTCATGGACAGCGTCGGGATCGGCCGGGCCGTGCTCGTCGGAGGGTCCAGCGGGGGTGTCCAGGCCCGCATCGTCGCCGGACGCCATCCCGACCGGGTGGCAGGGCTCGTACTGATGCCGCCGATCGTGCGCTCCTGGAGGCCCTGCAGGCCCCCGGCGTTCTCCTGATCGACGGTCCGACGGAGCATCAGCTGATCCGTACGGGCACCGCACGGGCGCGGCCACGTGGCCGCGCCCGTCCCACCGTCGCGCCGCCGGCGGACCCGGCGCTCAGCCCGTGACCTTCAGATCCGCCGCACCCCTGCTCATGCGGCAACAGGGGCCGCAGCGTGAGCTGGAGGCGCGTGCCGGCGTACGTCCACACCACCCCGGGCCCGACCTCAGTGGCCAGTCGTTCGGCGCGGGTGAGGCGGGCGCCGGCGAGGATCGTGCAGGTGCCCTCGGGGGTCTCGGTGCCCGCCGACGGGTTGCCGAGAGGCCAGGAGCGGGTCGCGGTGGAGGCGTCCGGCCAGGGGCGGGCGAATACGGCGAGGCGGGAGGCCCGGTAGGGGCGGGTGGGGCCGAGGAAGACGTTCGCGGGCCAGCGGGACGGGTCGGCTCGTTCACGGAAGGCGCTCAACCCGTGTTTGCATGGGTAGTTGATAGGTGCGGTCCGCGACCGTCAGGGCGAGCAAGGCCGTCGACGGCGTCCGGCTCGGTCGGTGCGGTACGTGCCGTCGCGTGTACGTCGGCGTAGAGGGCGTCCGCCTTAGCCTCGGTGACCCGCGGCCTGGCCGGAGCCGCCGCCGGAACACCGGACCTCCAGGTCCTCAACGGCACCGGACGCCCCGTCCGCAAAGCGACGTCATCGTCCTGGTCACCAACGGCCGATTCTCCAAACCCGCCCAGGACTTCGCCAAGTCACAGCGCCTGCACCTTGTGGACAGGGCAACCCTCGCCACCTGGGCCGACGGACAGCGTCCGCTGTGGGAGCTGCTGCGCCCTGTTCCGCCTCCGCGAAGGCGCCGACGCGGTACTGGTGGGCGAATCGCTGATCGTGGGTCGCAACCCGCGGGCCGCCATCTCTGACCTTGTCGCTGCCAGTGCCCACCATGCCGCTCGGCGTCGCACCTGAGGAGCCGTGTCTCCTGTACCGGCCCAGCTGTGTCTTGTGCAGTAAGGGAAGTCGATCCGCGCCCGACGACGACGGTGGGGCCCGGGACACTGCTGGCCGCGTCTCCGGGAGCACGGCCCGGCACGGTGGAGGGTGAGGGGCAGCCGAGTCCGCACTGTGTGCGCGGCTCCCGACCGCCTCCGCCACCCGCTCGCGGCACCTCGGATCGCTGCGAACCTGGCCGAGGTGGTCGGGTAGTTGGTGGTTGCCGAGCGCGAGACCGAGAAACGGGCAATGGCCCGCCCCAAATACGGTCGGCGCCCTTGACGGGGAATGGAGTTCCACCACTATCCTTGCAGGCAGAATATTGGTCTAGACCTCTTGGAGCTCTGATGGGAAGACGTGTTATCGCCCTGAGCGCATGTCTCGCGCTTGCAGGTTCCATAGCCTCCGGCGCGCTGGCTCAGGGCCCCGTGGCCTTCGCGGCAACATCGCAGCAGGGCCCGCCCGCCAGCGCCGAACCGCTGCCGCCCGTCTCCCCCACGCCCCAGTCGCTCACCCGTTCCGGCCGCGATGCCACCGTGACCGGCCGTGTGCTCCTCGTCGCCGACGACGCCACGGACGCGGCAGCGCGTGACCGCCTCTTCCGCGAGCTCAGGAAGCACGGCGCCGACCGGATCGACATCGTCACGCCCGGCAACGTCCCCAAGGCCTCCGCCGGCCTGCTCACCGTGCGGATCGGCCCGGCCGCCCGGCCGGACGTTGCCGAGGCGCTCGGCGACGTGGCCGCCCCGGACCGTGCCGAGGGATACGCCCTGCGGGTCAACGCCAGTGAGCGGGGCGCGCAGATCGCCCTGGGCGGTCACGACGCCACCGGCCAGTTCTACGCCGTGCAGACGCTCCTTCAGCTCTTCGTCCGCGGCGACGACGGCTGGAAGATTGCCGGCGCGCAGGCCGTCGACTTCCCGTCGATGCCGCTGCGCGGCACGATCGAGGGCTTCTACGGTCAGCCGTGGACGCACGCCGAACGGCTCGACCAGATGGACTTCTACGGCGACGTCAAGGCCAACACCTATATCTACGCGCCCAAGGACGACCCCTACCACCGCGGCAAGTGGCGCGACCCCTATCCCACCGACAAACTCGCCGAACTGGGCGAGCTGGTGAACCGGGCCACCGCGAACCACGTCCGCTTCACGTTCGCCGTCTCACCCGGCGGCTCGATCTGCTACTCCGACCCCGACGACCGCAAGGCCCTCAAGGCCAAGCTCCAGGCCCTCTACGACCTGGGCACCCGGTCCTTCTCCATCCCTCTGGACGACATCAGCTACACCAGGTGGAACTGCGCGGCCGACCAGGCAGCGTACGGCCAACCGGGACGCACCGCAGCCGCGAAGGCGCAGGTAGATCTGCTCAATGAAGTTCCCCCTGGGGCCTGGACAGCGGGTTTTTAGGCTGCGGGGGTGAGGTCCTGCCTGAGCAAGATCCTCGTTTCGAGCGGGGTGACGTACC
>NZ_JBEZKL010000241.1:0-5895 GCF_040704695.1 Streptomyces sp. NPDC048411 | reverse complement strand
CCCATGGTCGGTGCCCCGTGGCGGAGTTACCAGGTGCTGCCAGTACCAGCATCAGCGGGCTCTCGTTACCGGTATGGGGCCGGCGGCACGCGTCGCCTGGCCGATCGTCCGGAAGGAGGGACGTCGATGAGCACGAAGGACTTCGTCGAGAAGGACTACTACAAGGTCCTCGGCGTCCCCAAGGACGCCACCGAAGCCGAGATCAAGAAGTCGTACCGGAAGCTCGCCCGCGAGTTCCACCCGGACGCGAACAAGGGCGACAACAAGGCGGAGGAGCGCTTCAAGGAGATCTCCGAGGCCAATGACATCCTCGGCGACGCCAAGAAGCGCAAGGAGTACGACGAGGCGCGCGCCCTCTTCGGCAACGGCGGCTTCCGGGCCGGTCCCGGCGGCGCGGGAGGCAACTTCAACTTCGACCTGGGCGACCTCTTCGGAGGCACGCAGGGCGGCGGCCCCGGCGGCCCCGGCGGATTCGGCGGTGGCGGCGGCGGTCTGGGCGATGTCTTCGGCGGGCTGTTCAACCGGGGCGGCGGTACGGGGACACGCGTGCAGCCGCGCCGCGGGCAGGACATCGAGTCCGAGGTGACGCTCAGCTTCACCGAGGCGGTCGACGGGGCCACGGTCCCGCTGCGGATGTCCAGCCAGGCGCCCTGCAAGGCGTGTTCGGGCACCGGCGACAAGAACGGCACCCCGAGGGTCTGCCCGACCTGTGTCGGCACCGGACAGGTGTCGCGCGGCAGTGGCGGCGGTTTCTCGCTCACCGATCCCTGTGTGGAGTGCAAGGGCCGGGGCCTCATCGCCCAGGACCCGTGCGATGTCTGCAAGGGCAGCGGGCGGGCGCGTTCGTCGCGCACCATGCAGGTCAGGATCCCGGCGGGCGTCTCCGACAGCCAGCGGATCCGGCTGCGCGGCAAGGGCGCCCCGGGCGAGCGCGGCGGACCGGCCGGCGACCTCTACGTCGTCGTCCATGTCGACGCGCACCCCGTCTTCGGCCGTAAGGGCGACAACCTCACGGTCACCGTGCCCGTCACCTTCGTGGAGGCGGCGCTCGGCGGCGAGGTGAAGGTCCCGACGCTCGGCGGACCGCCCGTCACCCTGAAGCTTCCGGCCGGCACCCCCAACGGGCGTACGATGCGCGCCCGCGGCAAGGGCGCCGTACGCAAGGACGGCACCCGGGGCGACCTCCTGGTCACCGTCGAGGTGGCGGTCCCCACGGGCCTCACCTCCGACGCCCAGGACGCGCTGGAGGCCTACCGGAAGGCGACCGCGGGGGAGGACCCGCGGGCGGAGCTGTTCCAGGCTGCGAAGGGAGCTTGAGGTGGACGGCCGACGACGTAATCCGTACGAACTGACCGATGACTCACCGGTGTACGTGATCTCGATCGCGGCCCAGCTCTCGGGCCTGCATCCGCAGACACTGCGCCAGTACGACCGCCTCGGCCTGGTCTCCCCGGACCGTACGGCCGGCCGCGGCCGGCGCTACTCGGCCCGCGACATCGAGCTGCTGCGCACGGTGCAGCAGCTGTCGCAGGACGAGGGCATCAACCTGGCGGGCATCAAGCGCATCATCGAACTGGAGAACCAGGTGGCCGCGCTCCAGCAGCGCGTCGCCGAACTCTCCGCGGCGGTGGACGGCGCTGCGGCGGCGATGCAGCAGCGCGAGGCGCAGGTGCGCGCGTCGTACCGGCGCGATCTGGTGCCGTACACGGATGTGCAGCAGGCGAGCGCGCTGGTGGTGTGGCGGCCGAAGCGCGACGGCTGACGCCGTTACGAAGCGCGTACGAAGGGGCCGGGAGGTGTGAACCTCCCGGCCCCTTCGCGCATGCCGTGCCTCTACGCCGTGGGCGGCAGCGCGGCCCAGTCCGTGGCAGGGACGGACTCCGTGCCGTCGGCGTGGACGGCCGTCACGCGATAGAAGTACGTGCTGCCCGCCGGAACGGCCGCGTCCGTGAAGGCCGTGGTGCCGGCCGGCAGCGGCGCGTCGGTGAGCTCGACGTACGTACCGGATGCCCGGTCCCAGCGGTGGATCCGGAAGCCGGTGATGTCACCGCATCCGGTGGCGCACGTCCAGGACAGCGCCACGCCGGGGCCCGGAGCCGCCGCCGCGGCGGTCAGCTCGAGCGGGGAGCCGTCCGAGGTCTCGACTGTGGGAGCCAGGTCGGGCTCGGTCGCCGTGACATAGCCGCCCGGGACGGTCTGGTAGGGGAGCTTGTGGCCCCACTTGTCGACCGCCACGACGAAGAACGCCCAGGTGTCGCCGTCCGGCAGTCCCTGGTACAGGAACTCCGAGGTGTCCGGGCCCAGGTACTCGATGGTGCGGACCATGATCACGGTGTCTTCGTCGTCCTGGATCAGCTCACCGCGGTAGAGCTCGTAGCGCTTGAGGTCGGGCTCGGGGCTGTCGTTCCAGTCCACCTTGATGCCGTACTCGGTGGCGGTCGCGGTGAGGCCGGTGACGGCGGCGGGCGGGGTCGAGTCGCCGGGGACGGTGAAGGTGACCTCGTTGGAGGGCGCCGACTGCACGCCGTCCATGTTCACCTGCGTGACGACGTAGTGGTAGGTGACGCCGCGCTGGAGGTTGCCGCTGTCCGTGCAGGCGGTCGCCGAATAGTTCGCGCTGCACGAGGTGATCGGCGTGCCGGACGTGGACACCGGCGAGGTGGTGGAGCGATACACCCGGACGCCCGTCCCGCTGCCGGTCGGCCGGGTCCAGGCCAGCTTCACGCCGTAGTCGCCGACGGGTGTGGCCGTGAGCCCGGTGGGCGCGCCCGGCGCCCGGTGGTCGCCGCGCGTGATCCCGACGGACGAGGCGGTGGACACGTTGCCGTACCCGTCGAGCGCCCTCACGAAGTAGGTGTAACGGGTGTTGTCCTTGGCCGTGGTGTCGGTGAACGACGCCGTGGTGGGGGTGCCGAGGGTGATCCAGCTGAGGATGTCCCCCTCCTGCCGCGTGACGCCGTACCGGGTGGCCCCGGCGGACGGCGTCCAGGTGAGCGCGATGCCCTTGGCGGTGTCGGCCGCCTTCAGACCGGCCGGCGCGGCAGGGTCGGGCAGATCGGTGGTGACGACGGACTTTGCACCGCCCAGGGCCGACTCGTTGCCCGCCTTGTCGACGGCCGCCACGGCGTAGGAGTAGAAGCGCCCATCCGCCAGCGGGACGTCCGTGAACGAGGTGCCGGTCACCAGGGCGCTTCCGCTGACGGTCTGCCAGGTGCACTGCGTCGAACAGCGCTTGACCCGGTACCCGGCGACGTCCATCTCCTTGTTGCGGGACCAGGTGACGGTGGGTCGGTAGGTCGTGGTCGAGTACGCCGTCTTCCCCCCGGTGGGGGCGAGGGGCTTGACCTTGTCGACGCCGGCGGTGGTGCGGGGGGCGTAAGTGAACTTGACGTTGGCGGAACCGGTGAAGGCGACGAAGTCGACGCGGATGGTGTGGCGGCCCTTGGGGACGGTGAGGTTGAGCGTCTTGGTCTGGGTGGTGGAGACGTTCTTCCATACGTCGATCTTGCGGACGCCGTCGAGGTAGACGCGTATGCCGTCCTGGACGGCGGTGGTGAAGGTGAAGGGGCCGCCGGAGCCGAAGTCGCGGGTGGTCTGCCAGCGGACGGTGAAGTTGTCCTTGGGCAGGGTGACGCCCGCTGGGTCACCCGTGCCGTAGTTCTCGTTGATCGAACTGTCGCACGTCGTCAGTTTGGGCGTGCCGGAGAAGCTGGTGTTGGGGTAGTACGTGGCCTTCCACACGCCGTCCGCGCAGGTGGTGGCGGCATGCGCGGTGGCGGGCAGGGCAAGTCCGGCGAGGGCCGCGCCCATGGCGGCGGCTGTCGCGCAGGCAGCGCGGAAACGCTGAGGCATGTGTATTCGGGATCGCTCTCGGTCCGGTGGGGCGTGGGGGGAGCACCAGGGATGTGGGGGGAGCGCCGGGCGTGATGATCGCACGCTTGAGTGTTTGCTGTCAGCCCTGTTACGCCGGTGATCTGCCCAGGTCACCGGCGTAACAGCACAGCTCACCGGCCGGTCGTCTGCCACAGGGCGAGGGCCGGTGTCCGGACGCCGATGCCCAGCTTCCGGGCCACCACGTCGTCCACGTGTCCCCCGATCAGGAGGCGGGCGATGCTGCGCTGGACGAACTTCGCCCGCGCGACGCGGTCGTGGCCGCTCTCCCCCGTATCGCGGCCACGACCACCCCCACTTCGGCGCAGAGGAACGCAGCGCGCCGTGGTCACTGGTCCTGGTCCAGAATTCCTGACTGCGCTATGAGATATCCGAGTTGGGCTCGGCTGCCGCTGCCGAGTGCGGTGTTCAGTTTGGCGATGTGCGCACGGCAGGTGCGTACGTTCATGCCGAGTCGGCGGGCGATGGAGTCGTCGACGTTTCCTTCGACGAGGAGTTGGGCGATGGAGCGCTGCACGCCGCTGATGCCCTTGGGGATCGGTTCGTACTTGATCTCCTCGAGGAGCGGTTCCGCGCGGCTCCACAGCTGCTCGAAGACCTTCACCAGATACTCGACCAGCCCGGGGTGGCGCAGTTCCAGGGCGACTTGGCGGTCGTCCTGAGCCGGTATGAAGGCGACCGTCCGGTCGAAGACGATCAGGCGCTCTATGAGTTCTTCCAGCGTCCGGATCTCGACCTTGCCCTTGGCCAGACGCTCCGCGTAGGCAAGAGTTCCAGGGCTGTGCCGGGCGGTGTGCTGGTAGAGGGTGCGGATGCTGACGCCGCGGTCCACCACCGAAAGGCCTCGTTCCAGGGCCTCGCTGAGGCGGTCCTCGCTCCGCCCGCCACCGGGCTGGACGGTGAGGACTTCGGTGCGGCACTCCGCAGTGGCAAGATCGAGCGCAGCATTGATCCGGTTGACCCCCTCCAGCACGGTGATGGCGTGGGTGGTCGGCGGGTCCTGGGCGCTGATGTCCATGAAGGGTTCAAAGGATTCGGCCAGTTGGACGGAGCGCCGTCGGTGTTCCTGGATCTCGCGTTCTATGGGGTGCAGACGCTGCGCCAGAGCGGCGGACGGCGGAACCGGGCGGAGCCAGTCGGAGTCGTCGGGGTCCGGGTGCAGGAGAGCGAAGTCCATCAGGCAAGGCGCGGGGTCCACTTCGGCGCGGGCGATGCGCCCGGAGCGCAGTGCGCTGGCGTAGAGGCGTCTTCCGGCGTCGCATAGTTCGGTGATCCCGTGAGGATGCGTCTGTTTTGTATCCCTTGTGGCCATATCTCCACCCCCCATGTTCCTGAATATGCAGGAACATGATGCATCGACGCAGTGGTGTTCGCGTCCTCAGATAAGACATCGTCTTAGGTGCGGGGGAGAAGAATCCACAAGTGAGGACGAAGCTGACTATGTATAAGCGAATGCTTCGCTCGGTGCTTGCCGCCTCATTCGTCGCGGCTTTGGGCCTTGGAGTGGTGGGCGCCGACGACATTGCCTGGAGCGCCGAGGCGGCATCCGTGCCGGGCGACATTGCGTGGAGCGTTGAGGCGGCGCCCGCGCCGGGTGACATTGCCTGGTCCGCGCCGGTGTCCGCGCCGGGCGACATCGCCTGGTCCACGCAGGTCTCCGCGCCGGGCGACATCGCCTGGTCCACGCCGGGTGACATTGCCTGGTCCGCGCAGGTCTCCGCGCCGGGCGACATCGCCTGGTCCATGCCGGGTGACATTGCCTGGTCCACGCCGGCGACCGCAGGCGCATGACCATCCCGCCGGACGACCGGGTTTTCCGGCGGGAGATGGCCTCGGCCTATCGTTCAGGGTGGCACTTCATCGATCTGCTCACGGCACTCCCCCGCCATGGCGATTCGTTGATGGTCACCCTGCTCGGAGAGCCTGTCGTGGGCGGGCGGGGCGGGGGACGAGCGGGGAGCCGCCAGCCCGGGCCCCGGTGATATGAATATAAAAACAATAAAA
>NZ_JBEZKL010000240.1:0-5906 GCF_040704695.1 Streptomyces sp. NPDC048411 | reverse complement strand
CTCCTGGCCACCTGGACCGGCGCCTGCTCGATATGCGGCCAACCTGCACCAACCCCCGAACCCCACCACCGGACCTAACAAAGCCCTACTAGTGCCGTGACCGGCAAAGCTTGCCGGGAACTAGGCCTGATCCGAAAGACAGGCCTGCACGCCTCAGGAGGCGTCCACCACGGTCGTCCGGCGGGCCACGCCCAGCACGCACGCTGAGGTGGGGAGCCGGATCCCCCTGTCCGGCATCTTCACCTTGCGGTACGTCTCCACCACGAACCCGGCCTCCTCGATCGCGGTGAGCGTGTCCCGCGCCGTATGACACCCGCCGCCCAGCAGCGGCCACACCGTGCGGTCCAGTGCCTGCTGCACCGTCGCCATGGCGCGGTCATCGGCCCGCACATGCTCGAAGAAGCGCAGCTCCCCGCCCGGACGCAGCACCCGCTCGATCTCCGCGAGCGACCGCTCGACATTCCGTACGGTGCACAGCACCAGTGACGCGACTGCCCCGTCGAACGCCTCGCTCTTCACCGGCAGCGCCTCCGCGGCACCCGGCACGACATCCACCGGAATACCGGCACGCAGTGCGGACCGTACCGCCAACTGCCGCAGGCTGCGCTCGGGTTCGATCGCCACCACTTCGGAGACGGCGGGCGGATAGTGGGCGAAGTTCAGGCCGTTTCCCACACCGATCTCGATGACGCGTCCGGACAGGCCGGCGAGCAGTTCCGAGCGAATGGCGGCCATCCCGGCCTTGGTCTCCGCCGCCACACTCATGCGGGCGTAGAAGCGGGCGAAGACCGGGTGGTGCACCGCGTCCTTCGGGATCTTCGTGCTCCGCAGATGCATGACGGACCTCCTCGACAGGACCGGCTGCACCGGACGACTCGGTCGGGCGGAGCCGCCCGACGGGAGCTGCCCGACCTGAGAAATCCGGCCGGTAAAGTACGGCTGCTTTGATTCTGCCCCGTCCTGGGCCGCTCAGCCGCTAGTCGGCGGTCCGGTTCCCGCCCAACTCCGCGGTCAGCCAACTCGCCGCCCGAGCACGGAATTCGGCGGGTGTGAGGGCGCCCGCGCCCGCCGGTACGCTGCCCAGCAGCGGCGCTCCCGCCGCCACCGGCAGATCGTCGAGATTGCAGCGCGCGGCCAGATCCGGTTCGGCGGGCATGCTGCCCACGACCACGCCCAGGCACTCCAGCCCGCGCGCCCGCAGCGCCTCCGAGGTCAGGGCGGTGGAATTGAGCGTGCCGAGCCCGGCGGGTACCACGACCAGGACCGGAGCGCCGAGCAGCCGCGCCGCGTCCGCGAGCGTGGCGCCTTCGTCGTCGAACCGTACGAGCAGCCCTCCCGCGCCCTCGACCAGCACCAGATCGTGCTCGGCGGCAAGCTTTTCGGCCGCCTCCGCGATCTGTTCCGGGCGCACGGGCGCCAGGCCCGCCCGTCGCGCGGCCGTGTCCGGCGCCAACGGCTCGGGGAACCGGGCCAGTTCGAGGCCGGTCACCGCCTCGCCTGCAAGCCTGCGCACCTCGAAGACATCGCCCGGCTCGCCCGGCGCAACGCCCGTCTGGGCAGGCTTGAGTACCGCGACCGAACGCCCGGCGGCGACCGCCACCGCGGCCACGGCCGCCGTGACGACCGTCTTGCCGATCTCCGTACCCGTACCGCTCACCATCAGTACCGACATCTCAGCCCTCCCGCGCCGCCGCGCACACCGCACGGCAGATTCGCGCCAGATCGTCGTCGCCCGTCACGTACGGCGGCATCGTGTAGATCAGGTCCCGGAACGGGCGCAGCCACACGCCCTCACGGACCGCGGCCGCGGTGGCCGCCGCCATGTTCACGTCGTGATCGAGCTGTACGACGCCGATGGCGCCCAGCACGCGCACATCCCGTACACCTGCGATCGCGCGGGCCCCGGCCAGGCCCCCCAGCAACCCCGCTTCCAGGCGCTTGACGTCCTGTTGCCAGTCCTGGCCGAGCAGCAGATCGATCGAGGCGAGGGCCACCGATGCGGCCAGCGGATTGCCCATGAAGGTCGGCCCGTGCGCAAGCACCGGGACCTTGCCGCGCGAGATCCCGTCCGCCACCCGTGAGGTGCAGAGAGTTGCCGCCATCGTCAGATAACCGCCGGTCAGCGCCTTGCCGACGCACATCACGTCGGGGGAGACCCCCGCATGCCCGGCGGCGAACAGTTTCCCCGTACGCCCGAAACCGGTCGCGATCTCGTCGAACACCAACAGCACGTCATGGGCGTCGCACGCCTCGCGCAGCACCCGCAGATAGCCGGGGGAGTGGAACCGCATCCCGCCCGCACCCTGCACCACCGGCTCCACGATCACCGCGGCCAGCTCATCGGCATGCTGCGCGATCAGCTCCCGCAGATGTTGTACGTACGTCTCATCCGGTTCCTCGTCGAAACCGCCCGGCGGCTCGTCGGCGAAGACCTGTTGCGGCAGCACCCCCGACCACAGCTCATGCATGCCGCCCTCGGGGTCGCAGACCGACATCGGCTGCCAGGTGTCCCCGTGGTAGCCGCCGCGCCAGGTCAGCAGCCGCTGTTTGGCGGGCTTTCCGGTCGAGTTCCAGTACTGCAGACACATCTTCACCGCGACCTCGACCGACACCGAACCCGAGTCGGCGAGGAAGACATGGCGCAGCGGCTCCGGTGTGATCTCGACCAGCCGTGCGGCCAGCCGCACGGCGGGCTCATGGGTGAGCCCGCCGAACATCACATGGCTCATCCGGTCCAGCTGGCCACGCGCCGCCTCATTGAGCACCGGGTGGTTGTAGCCGTGCACCGCCGACCACCAGGACGACATGCCGTCGACCAACTCGCTCTGCCCGTAGGCCGGTTCGGCGAGCCGGAGACGTACCCCGGACGCGGACTCCACCACCAGCGGCTCCTGCCGGCCCGGCATCGGGCCGTACGGATGCCAGACGTGGTCCCGGTCCAGGGTCCGCAGCTCGGCCGGGGAGAGGGGTTCAGGCATTGGGTGCGAGATCCGTTCCCGCGCCACGACGGCGGACCGCCACCAGATCCGTTCGCGCGCCCGGCACCCCGGCCTCGGCGTCCCCCGGTTCGTCGGTCACATCACCGCAGGGCGCACAGCCCCCCGCGTGCGAGCCGCAGCCGCCACCGGTCTCCGCCTCGGCCGCCGCGTCCGTACGGTGCCGGGGCAGCGTCGTCGTACCCGCGCCCTCCACCTCGAAACCGGCGTCCGCGATCATGTCCAGATCCGCCTGCCCCGCCTGGCCCTCACTGGTCAGGTAGTCGCCCAGGAAGATCGAGTTGACCAGGTGCAGGGCGAGCGGCTGCATCGAGCGCAGATGTACTTCGCGGCCGCCCGCGAGTCGGACCTCGACATCCGGGCAGACGAACCGGACCATCGCCAGAATGCGCAGACAGCGCTGCGGGGTGAGGTTCCACTCCTTGGCGAGCGGGGTCCCCTCGAACGGGATCAGGAAGTTCACCGGAACCGAGTCCGGGTCCAGCTCGCGCAGCGAGAAGACGACGTCGACCAGATCCGCGTCGCTCTCACCCATCCCGGCGATCAGCCCGGAGCACGCCGAGAGTCCCGCGGCCTGCGCCTGCTGGACGGTCTCCACCCGGTCCGCATAGGTGTGGGTGGTGGTGATGTCCCCGTACGTCCCCTCGGACGTATTGAGGTTGTGGTTGTACGCGTCGGCGCCCGCAGAACGCAGCCGGTCCGCCTGCCCGGCGGAGAGCAGACCGAGGCAGGCGCACACCTCGACACCCTCGTTCTGTTCCTTGATGGCTTCGATCGTCTGCGACACTCGGTCGACGTCCCGGTCCGTCGGACCGCGGCCGCTCGCCACCAGACAGACACGCTTCGCGCCGCCCGCCACCCCGGCGGCGGCGGCCTTCGACGCCTCGTCCGGTTTCAGCCAGGTGTACTTGAGGATCTCGGCCTTCGAGCCGAGCCGCTGCGAGCAGTACGAGCAGTCCTCGGGGCAGAGTCCGGACTTGAGATTGACCAGATAGTTCAGCTTCACCCGCCGACCGAACCACTGACGGCGCACCTTCCCGGCTGCGGCCACCACTTCGAGCAGGTCGTCGTCCGAGGTCGCCAGCACGGCGAGGGCTTCTTCGCGGGTCGGCAGCTCGCGCCGCAGCCCCTTGTCCACCAACGTGTTCAGGAGGTCCATGGTCATGATCCTGGCTTACGGCACCGCCCGCAGCCAAGGAGGAACCGGACAATAGAGCCCACAGAGCGTGTGTGTATTGCCACACAATGACAGGCCGCGCCTCCGGTTAGGGTCTGTGGGCTGCCTACAAAAGGGACCGCTGACATGTCCTTCGCCCCGTTCGACTGGATCGATGACGAGGCGCGCCGCCGTGCGGATGCCGGCCTCGTCCGTACCCTGCGCCCCCGGCCCGCCGAGCCGGAACTGCTGGACCTCGCGAGCAACGACTACCTGGGCCTCACCCGGCACCCCGAGGTGACCGCGGCCGCCGCCGAGGCCGCGCACCGGTGGGGTGCGGGCGCCACCGGCTCCCGGCTGGTCACCGGTTCCACCGTGCTGCACGCCGACCTCGAACGCGAACTGGCCGAATTCTGCGGTTTCGAAGCGGCTCTGGTCTTCTCCTCCGGCTACGCGGCCAATCTCGCCGCGCTCACCGCCCTCACCGGTCGTGGCTCCTTGATCGTCTCCGACGCAGGTAATCACGCCTCCATCGTGGACGGCTGCCGCCTCTCCCGGGCGGACACCGTCGTTGTACCCCACGCCGATCCCGAAGCCGTCGCCAAGGAGCTGCGCGCGCACCGCGGCCGCGCCCTGGCCGTCACCGACTCGGTCTTCTCCGTCGACGGAGACGCCGCGCCGCTGCAGGAACTGGCCGGCGTCTGCGGTACGGAGGGCGCCGCGCTGCTCGTCGACGACGCGCACGGCCTGGGCGTGCTCGGGGAGGGCGGGCGCGGCGCCCTCGCCGCCGCCGGTCTCGCGGGTGGTGACGGGATCGTCACCACCCTGACACTCTCCAAGTCCCTGGGCAGTCAGGGCGGGGCGGTCCTCGGGCCGGCCCGGGTGATCGACCATCTGGTCAACGCGGCCCGCACCTTCATCTTCGATACCGGGCTCGCACCGGCCGCGACGGGCGCGGCTCTCGCGAGCCTGCGCCTCCTGCGTCGCGAGCCGGTACGCGCGGGCAGGGCCCGTACGGTCGCCACCGCACTGTACGAACGGCTGACCGCGGAAGGGCTGACGGCCGTACGCCCCGACGCCGCAGTCGTCTCGGTCCGGGCACCTTCGCCGGACGCGGCGGTGCGCTGGGCGGCCGACTGCCGAGCGGCCGGGATCGCGGTGGGCTGCTTCCGCCCGCCGTCGGTCCCGGACGGCATCTCGCGGCTGCGGCTCACCGCACGCGCCGATCTGACGGAGGCGCAGATCGCGACCGCGGTGGCGACCATCCTGCGGACCGCGCCACTGACCTGATCTGGCCTGACCGGCAAGCCGACCGGACCGTCATGCGGACCTGAGAAGTCCTTAGGGCGCCGCGCGGCTCCTCGCATCATGAGCGAAGCGAGGCATTCCCCAAGGCGGCAACGACACCGTCGTAGGAACTGGCCGACTGGCCAGTCCGGACGCGCGGCGCGGACTCCGCAGTTCCTCCACGAGTCCGCGGCGACGTACTGCGGAGCCGTGCCGCCACCCACCATCTCGTTGGATGGCCGTCACAGCGGGCAGCATCAGTGACAACCTGGCGCGAAGCACATGCCGGACCGGTCGCGGGTCGGTTCGGGCGGGAAAGGGACGGCTCGCCATGACAGACCATCAAGAGGCGCGTGTCACTCCCTGACTGCCCTAGGGCCTGTTCTGAGTTCCCCGCCTGCGCCCCGACGCCCGGCACGCACGCTCGCCGCACGGCGCCGCAGGACAGGTGGCTCCGCCACATGACC
>NZ_JBEZKL010000239.1:0-6013 GCF_040704695.1 Streptomyces sp. NPDC048411 | reverse complement strand
CAGCGGTGGTCGGTGCGTGCGATCGGCGTGCGGCGTCGCAGGTCATGTGGCGGAGCCACCTGTCCTGCGGTGCCGTGCGACGAGCGTGCGTGCCGGGCGCCGGGGCGCAGGCGGGGAACTCAGAACAGGCCCTAGGTCCCCCGGTCAGCTGTCTGCCGCGGCCATGGCCGCGCCGACGATGCCCGCGTTGTTCTGCAGCTCCGCGGGGATCATCTCGGCCCGCACATGGTCGATCAGCGGCAGGAACTTGTCCGCCTTGCGGCTGACTCCGCCGCCGATGATGAAGAGCTCGGGCGAGAACAGCATCTCCACATGGGTCAGGTACCTCTGCACCCGGTGCGCCCAGTGGTGCCAGCTCAGGTCCTCGTCCTCCTTGGCCTTCGTGGAGGCGTGCTTCTCGGCGTCGTGTCCGTTCAGCTCCAGATGGCCGAGCTCGGTGTTGGGCACGAGCTGCCCGTCGATGAAGAGAGCGCTGCCGATCCCCGTACCGAACGTCAGCATGATCACGGTCCCCTTGCGGCCGCGCCCGGCGCCGAACGTCATCTCGGCGATTCCCGCCGCGTCGGCGTCGTTGAGGACGGTCACCGGAAGGCTCAGCTTGTTGCTGAGGAGGGTGCGGGCGTCGGTGTCGATCCAGCCCTTGTCGACATTGGCCGCTGTACGGGTGACACCGCCGGTGACCACGCCCGGGAAGGTGATGCCGACCGGTCCCGACCAGCCGAAGTGGCCGACCACCTCGGCCACGCTGTCGGCCACGTCCTTGGGCGTGGCCGGGTGCGGTGTCAGTACTTTGTGGCGCTCCTGCGCCAGGTCTCCGCGGTCCAGGTCCACGGGAGCACCCTTGATCCCGGATCCGCCGATGTCCACGCCGAAGATCTGCATGCGACCCACGGTACGGGCCCGCGGCGCACCGCGCCCCACTTCCCGGGGCACACGGACCCGCACCCCGGGGTTGATACGTCGGTGAGAGGCCTCTTACTTCGCGGAGAGTGCTTCGGCCTCTGCGCGCAGGTCCCGGCGGAGCTCCTTGGGCAGCGAGAAGGTGATCGACTCCTCGGCCGTCTTCACCGTCTCCACGTCCGCGTAGCCACGCTCGGCCAGCCACTCCAGGACGCCGTCGACCAGCACGTCGGGGACGGAGGCGCCGGAGGTGAGGCCGACCGTGGTGACGCCCTCCAGCCAGGCCTCGTCGATCTCGTGCGCGAAGTCCACCAGATGGGCTGCGGGGGCGCCCGCGTCGAGGGCGACCTCGACCATGCGGATCGAGTTCGAGGAGTTCTTGGAGCCGACGACGATGACCAGTTCGGCGTCCTCGGCCAGCTTCTTCACCGCGATCTGGCGGTTCTGCGTGGCGTAGCAGATGTCGTCGCTCGGCGGCGAGAGGAGCTGGGGGAACTTCTCCTTCAGCGCGTCCACCGTCTCCATCGTCTCGTCGACCGAGAGCGTGGTCTGGGAGAGCCAGACGACCTTCGACTCGTCGCGCACGGAGACATGGGCGACGTCCTCGGGGCCGTCGACCAGGGTGATGTGGTCGGGCGCCTCGCCGCTCGTGCCGATGACTTCCTCGTGGCCCTCGTGGCCGATCAGGAGGATGTCGTAGTCCTCCTTGGCGAACCGGACCGCTTCCTTGTGGACCTTGGTGACCAGCGGGCACGTCGCGTCGATCGTGGCGAGCTTGCGCTCGGCGGCCTCGGCGTGGACGGTCGGTGCGACGCCGTGCGCGGAGAACATCACGATGGAGCCCTCGGGGACCTCCGCGGTGACGTCGACGAAGATCGCGCCCTTCTTCTCCAGCGTCTGCACGACGTACTTGTTGTGCACGATCTCGTGGCGGACGTAGATCGGGGCCCCGTACTGCTCCAGGGCCTTCTCGACGGCGATCACGGCACGGTCCACGCCCGCGCAGTAGCCACGGGGCGCGGCGAGCAGGACGCGGCGTGTGGCGCCCGCACTCGGGTCGGTGGCGGGTGACGGGCTGGGCGTAGCAGTCATGCGTCCCATCGTAAGGCCGTGCCGAACAGGCGCGGGATCAGCCGGGTCGGGAGACTTGCCCATACGCGACGTACGCCCCGTACGCCCCGTACGCGACCGTGTCCGCGCGATCTACGGAGGGCTCATGGCCGGCAGCAGTACGGACCGGGCGGGACTGCACCGGACGCTCGGGTTCCGGGATCTGGTGGTGTACGGGCTGCTGTTCATCGCGCCCATGGCGCCTGTCGGGATCTTCGGCACGCTCGACGCGAAATCGGGCGGTGCGGTCGCGCTCGTGTACGTCGTGGCGACCGTCGTCATGGCGTTCACCGCCTTCAGCTACGCCCAGATGGTGCGGGTCGTGCCGCTGGCCGGTTCGGTCTTCGCGTACGCACGCAAGGGGCTCGGGGAAGGGCCCGGGTTCATCGCCGGGTGGATGGCGATGCTGGACTATCTGCTGATCCCGGCGGTCGCCTATCTCTTCTCCGGGATCGCGATGAACGCGCTGGTGCCGTCGGTGTCGCGGTGGGTCTGGACGGCGCTCGCGGTGGTCGTCACCACGCTGCTCAACCTGTGGGGGGTGCGGGCTGCCGCCCGGGTCGGCTTCGCGGTGCTCGCGATGGAGATCGCGGTGCTGTCGGTGTTCCTGGTGTCGGCGGTGGTCGTTCTCGTGCGGGACGGGGCGCAACGCGGCTGGTGGACGCCGCTCACCGGGGACTCCGGCTTCTCGACGACGGCGGTGCTGGGCGCGGTATCGGTGGCCGTGCTCTCGTACCTGGGCTTCGACGCCATCGCCTCGTTCGCGGAGGAGGCCACCGGCGGCTCGGAGAAGGTGGCGCGGGCGGTGCTGTTCTGTCTGGTGCTCGCGGGGGCGCTGTTCGTGGCGCAGGGCTATCTGGCGGCCCTGCTGGAACCGATGACGTCGGCGGAGCTGGCCGCCGCTCCGGCCAGGCAGGGGTCCGCCTTCTACGACACGGTGGACTTCGCCGTCGGCACCTGGCTGCACGACCTGGTGGCGGTCAGCAAGGCGATCGGGGCGGCGTTCGCGGCGCTGGCCGGGCAGGCGGCGGCGGGGCGGCTGCTGTTCGCGATGGCCAGGGAGCGGCGGCTGCCCACGCTGCTGGCCCGGGTCGACCCGCGGTCCGGGGTGCCGCGGACCGCCGTCCTGATCGCCGCGGGCGTGACGCTGGTGGCGGCGGTGTGGGCGGCCCGGCGCGCCGACGGCCTCGACCGTCTGGTCTCGGTGGTCGACATCGGGGCGCTGACGGCGTTCGTACTGCTGCACGCGTCGGTGATCGGCTGGTTCGCCGTGCGCCGGATGAATGGGCCGCCCAGCTGGTGGCGGCACGTGCTGGTGCCGGTGGTGGGTGCGGGGGTGCTGGTCGCGGTGATCGCGGAGGCGGCGGCGAGCGCTCAGGTGGTGGGGGTCTTCTGGCTGGCGGTGGGGCTGGTGGTGCTGGCGTTGCAGTTCGGGCGACGCCCGGCTGCATGACGGCCTCCCCGCACTCGCTGTCGTGGGGGAGGTCGTAAGGGGTCTCTCGCGTGTCGTGGGGCTGCCTCGTTGTCCGTGGCGGCGGATACGCTCGCTCGCATGGCTCTCAATACGTCCGCGGAAGCTCCGCTGCCCGTCGGCGAGGTGTCACGGCTGATCGGGGGATGGATCGACCGGCTCGGCGCCGTCTGGGTCGAGGGGCAGATCACGCAGTTGTCGCGACGGCCGGGTGCCGGGGTGGTGTTCCTGACACTGCGCGACCCGTCGCACGACATCTCCGTGAGCGTGACCTGCTTCCGACAGGTCTTCGACCGGATCGCGGATGTGGTGACGGAGGGTGCGCGGGTCGTCATCCTCGCCAAGCCCGAGTGGTACGCACCCCGCGGCCAGCTGTCCCTGCGGGCCACCGAGATACGGCCGGTCGGCATCGGCGAACTGCTGGTCCGGCTGGAGCATCTGAAGAAGTCCCTGGCCGCGGAGGGGCTCTTCGCCCTGGACCGAAAGAAACCGCTGCCGTTCCTGCCGCAGCTGATCGGTCTGGTCTGCGGTCGGGCGTCCGCGGCCGAACGCGACGTGCTGGAGAACGCGCGGCGGCGCTGGCCCGCGGTCCGGTTCGAGGTGCGCAACACCGCGGTGCAGGGCGTGCACGCGGTGAACCAGGTGGTCCAGGCGGTGAAGGAGCTGGACGACCTGCCCGATGTCGATGTGATCATCGTGGCGCGCGGCGGCGGCAGTGTGGAGGACCTGCTGCCTTTCTCGGACGAGCAGCTCATCCGTACGGTCGCCGAGTGCCGCAAGCCGGTGGTGTCCGCGATCGGGCACGAGCCGGACTCCCCGCTGCTCGACCTGGTCGCGGATCTGCGGGCGTCCACGCCGACGGACGCGGCGAAGAAGGTCGTGCCGGACGTGGGCGAGGAGCTGGACCGGGTGCAGCAGCTGCGGGACCGGGCCCTGCGGACCGTACGAGGGCTGCTCGACCGGGAGGAGCGGGGACTGGCCCATGCACTGGGCCGGCCCTCCATGCAGCAGCCGCAGCGGATGGTGGACGAGCGTGCGGCGGAGGTCGACGCTCTGATCGGGCGGAGCCGCCGGGTGCTGGGCCATCTGCTGGACCGGGCGGACTCGGAGCTCGCCCACACCCGGGCACGGGTGGTCGCACTGTCGCCCGCGGCGACGCTGGAGCGCGGGTACGCGGTGCTGCAGCGGCCGGACGGTCATGTGGTCCGCTCCCCCGCAGACGCCGGGGCGCCGGGCGACGAGCTGCGGGCGCGGGTGTCGGAGGGCGAGTTCACCGTGCGGGTGGCCGAATGACGGACGCGCCGCCCCGCCGTTTCGGCTCGGACCTGGTTGTCGTACCTCACACATAGGGTGGATCACATGACGGACGACGCGACGACGGCACCTGCCGCCACGGACACGCTCGGGTACGAGCAGGCGCGGGACGAGCTGATCGAGGTCGTGCGGCGCCTGGAGGCGGGCGGCACGACGCTGGAGGAGTCGCTCGCGCTGTGGGAGCGCGGCGAGGAGCTGGCCAAGGTGTGTCGGCACTGGCTGCAGGGCGCCCGGGCCCGGCTGGACGAGGCGCTCGCCCAGCCCGGGAAGGAGCAGCCGGAGGGGCAGGGCGACGCGGGCTGAGTCCGGGCCCGGAATAGATCCGGCGCACCCGGTGGTTGTGCGCCTCGTCAGAAGTCGGGGCGGCCTGGCGCACTTCGCACACGTTTGTGGAGTGGATCACTCCGGTCCGGTTTTAGTTGAAAGTTAACCTAACCATCGCTTACGGTCGCCGTATCGCTTGATCCGTATTCGTCCGGAAGGTATTTCCGCAAGATGTCCCTCGCCCTTGACCCCACCGCCCAGGACCTCCTCTTCCGCGAGGCCCGCACCGCCAACACCTTCACCGACGAACCGGTCTCCGACGAGCAGGTCCAGGCGATCTACGACCTGGTCAAGTACGGCCCGACCGCCTTCAACCAGTCGCCGCTGCGCGTCATCCTGGTCCGCTCCGACGACGCCCGCGCGCGCCTCGTGAAGCACATGGCCGAGGGCAACCAGCCGAAGACCTCCACCGCTCCGCTGATCGCGATCCTGGCCGCCGACAACGAGTTCCACGAGGAGCTCCCGGCCCTGATGCCGCACTTCCCGCAGGCCAAGGACGCGTTCTTCTCCGAGCGCCCGGTCCGCGAGTCGTCCGCCGCGCTGAACGCCGCCCTGCAGGCCGCGTACTTCATCATCGGCGTCCGCGCCGCCGGCCTGGCCGCCGGCCCGATGACCGGCTTCGACGCCGCGGGCATCGAGAAGGAGTTCCTGGACGGCGACCACAGCCTGCTGATGGTCGTCAACATCGGCAAGCCGGGCGAGGACGCCTGGTTCCCGCGTCTGCCGCGTCTCGCCTACGACGAGGTCATCACGACCGTCTGAGCCATTCCAGCCGTACGGAGAGGGGCCCCGGAGCACGTGCTCCGGGGGCCCCCCCCGCCGCCCAAGGGGAGTTCACACCGCGGAAAAACAAAAAACACCAAAAGTGTTTGGTTTTTGGGGGTGTTGTTGTTA
>NZ_JBEZKL010000238.1:0-6057 GCF_040704695.1 Streptomyces sp. NPDC048411 | reverse complement strand
TGCGTGCGATCGGCGTGCGGTGTCGCAGGTCATGTGGCGGAGCCACCTGTCCTGCGGCGCCGTGCGGCGAGCGTGCGTGCCGGGCGTCGGGGCGCCCGCGGGAAACTCAGAACAGGCCCTAGGACTCCGCGTCCACGCCCAGCATCCGTCGCAGCAGATCCCGCAGCACCGCGCGGTCCGTGTCCGACAGCTTCGCCAGGGGCTCCCGGGCGAAGCTGAGCGATTCGCGCAGCTGTCGCGCGGTGTCGATGCCCTTCTCCGTCGGGGCGGCCAGTTTCACCCGCCGGTCGGCCGGGTCGGGCCGGCGCTCGACCAGGCCGCGGGTCTCCAGCCGGTCGACGATCCCCGTCACGTTCGACGGCTCGCACTTCAGCTTCTGGGCGATCCTGCGCATCGGCATCGGCTCCAGGGAGAGCAGTCCCAGGACCCTGGCCTGCGCGCCGGTCAGTGAGTGCGCGGCCGCCGCCTCGTCGTACTCCTCGTAGTAGCGCGCCACGACAGTGCCGATGAGCTCGACGACTTCGAGGGTCAGAGGGTCTGTTCGCGTGGTGGCCATGACACTCAGGATACCCGGTTACTTGACAACATGAAATATTCAGGAGCATGGTTGTTTCACGTCATGAAGCTTTTCTCCGCCGCGGGAACGCTTCCCCCCACCCGTAAGACATTGAGGAGACCCCGAGCCCATGTCTGCAGCACTTCCCACGTCCAGCCGTGAATGGCACCTTGTCGCCCGCCCCCACGGCTGGCCGAAGGCCGAGGATTTCGCGCTGCGTGAGGCCCCGGTCACCGCTCCCGGCGAGGGCCGCATCCTCGTCCGCAACCTGTACTTCTCCGTCGACCCGTACATGCGGGGCAGGATGAATGACGTGAAGTCGTATGTCCCGCCCTTCAAGCTGGACCACCCCATGGAGGGTGGCGCGGTCGGCGAGGTCATCGCCTCCGACGCCGAGGGGATCGCGGTCGGCGACCACGTCCTGCACGGTCTGGGCTGGCGCGAGTACGCCGACGTCCCCGCCGAGCACGCCGTGAAGGTCGACCCGGACCTGGCCCCGCTCTCCGCCTACCTCGGCGTGCTCGGCATGACCGGGCTCACCGCCTACGCCGGGCTCTTCGAGGTCGCCTCCTTCAAGGCGGGCGACGCCGTCTTCGTCTCCGGCGCCGCCGGTGCGGTCGGCAGCCAGGTCGGCCAGATGGCCAAGCTCAAGGGCGCCTCGCGGGTCATCGGCTCGGCCGGATCCGACGACAAGGTCAAGCTCCTCGTCGAGGAGTACGGCTTCGACGCGGCGTTCAACTACAAGAACGGCCCGGTCGCCGAGCAGCTGCGCGAGGCCGCCCCTGACGGCATCGACGTCTACTTCGACAACGTCGGCGGCGAGCACCTCGAAGCGGCACTCTCCTCGCTCAACGTGCACGGCCGCGCCACCATCTGCGGAATGATCGCCCAGTACAACGACACCGAGCCGGTCCCCGGCCCGCGCAATCTCGCCCTGGTCATCGGCAAGCGGCTGCGTCTGCAGGGCATGCTCGTCGGCGATCACACCGCGCTCCAGCCGCAGTTCGTCCAGGAGGTCGCCGGCTGGCTGGCCTCGGGCGAGCTGAAGTACAGCGAGACCTTCGTCGAGGGCATCGAGAACGGCTTCGACGCTTTCCTCGGTCTGATGCGCGGCGAGAACACCGGAAAGATGATCGTCTCCCTCGCCTGAAAGCTACTCACAGGCACCCGTTAGTCTCATCACAGGCCGTCGCGATCGTGGGCGCGAGTCGCGGCGCTACAGCAGAGGAACCCTCAGCATGACCATTCAGGACATAACCGTCGCGTACACCGCTGTCGCCACCGCGGAGAACGGCCGTGACGGCCGCGTCTCCTCCGACGACGGCCGGCTCGACGTCGTCGTCAACCCGCCGAAGGCGCTGGGCGGCAGCGGCGCGGGCACCAACCCGGAGCAGCTCTTCGCGGCCGGCTACAGCGCCTGCTTCCAGGGTGCTCTCGGCGTCGTGGCCCGTCAGGAGAAGGCCGACATCTCCGGCTCCACCGTGACCGCCGCCGTCTCCATCGGCAAGACCGCCGAGGGCGGCTTCGGCCTGGAGGTCGCGATCTCCGCGACCATCCCGAACGTCGACACCGCCACCGCGCAGTCGCTCATCGAGAAGGCCCACCAGGTGTGCCCGTACTCGAACGCAACGCGCGGCAACATCAAGGTCGAGCTGTCGGTCGCCTGATCGCCCGTACGGCTCGTACGTGACCGAGGGCCGCACCCCCGCCAGGGTGCGGCCTTCCGCCGCACGGGCCCGGCCCCGACTCCCCGGTCACCGGCGTCCGCCGCCGCCAGTACGCTGACGCCATGCGTGATCTAGGGGCGGGTTTCAGCTATTTGATCAAGGGGCAGAGCTGGGTGGCCCGGCACGGACGATGGTTCGGCTTCGGCCTGATCCCCGGCCTCATCACACTCGTCGTGTACGCGGGAGCGCTCATCGGTCTCGGCTACGGCGCCGACGACCTCGTCGCCTGGGCGACTCCGTTCGCCGACGACTGGTCCAGCCCCTGGCTCGGCCTTCTCCGCACCACGCTCACCGTGCTGGTCTTCGCCCTCGGCCTCTTCCTCGCCGTGATCACCTTTACCGCCGTGACCCTGCTGGTCGGCCAGCCGTTCTACGAGTCGCTCTCCGAGGAGGTCGACCGCACGGAGGGCGGCGAGGTCCCCGAGTCGGGGCTGCCGCTCTGGCGCGAGCTGTGGATCTCCGCCCGTGACAGCATCCGCATCCTGGTACGCGTCACGCTCTACGCCGTCCTGCTCTTCGCCCTCGGGTTCGTCCCGGTCGTCGGCCAGACCGTGGTCCCCGTCATCGGCTTCTGCGTCACCGGCTACTTCCTCGCCGAGGAACTCACCGCCGTCGCGCTCCAGCGCCGCGGCATGGTCCTGGCCGACCGGCTCGTCCTGCTGCGCGGCCGCCGCACGCTGATCCTGGGCTTCGGTGTACCGCTGGGGCTCGCCTTCCTGGTCCCGTTCGTCGCCGTGTTCCTGATGCCGGGCGCCGTCGCCGGGGCCACCCTGCTCGCCCGGGACCTGGTGGCGCCGCCCCCCGATGACGAGGAAGGGGACGAGGACGCGTCCCCGTCCCCGTACAGCGTCAACACGGACTGAGGAGACCTGAGCCCATGACCGAGATCATCGCCGTCGCCATCATCACCGTCCTCGCCGTCATCAGCCCGGGCGCCGACTTCGCGATGGTCGTGCGCAACAGCTATCTGTACGGCCGGACGACCGGGCTCCTCGCCGCCGCCGGTGTCGCCGCGGGTGTCCTGGTCCACGTCACGTACACCATGCTCGGCGTCGGGCTGCTGATCGCGTCCTCGACCGCCCTGTTCACCGCGATCAAGCTGGCCGGTGCGGCGTATCTCGTCTACATCGGCGTGCGGACCTTCTTCGCCCGCAACGACCTCGCCGTCGACCTGGAGTCGAAGCCGGGACTGAGCCGTCTCGGGGCCCTGCGCACCGGCTTCCTCACCAATGTGCTGAACCCCAAGACCACCCTCTTCGTCGTGTCGACGTTCACCCAGGTCGTCGGACCCGACACCGGCCTGTGGCGGCAGGCCGGCTACGGGCTCTTCATGTCCCTCGCCCATCTCGGCTGGTTCGGACTGGTCGCGCTGTTCTTCTCGCACGCCCACCTGCGCACCGCGATGCTGCGGTGGCAGAAGGTCCTCAACCGGGGCATCGGATCGGTGCTCGTCGGACTGGGTGTCACGTTGGGCCTCGCCCGCTGAGTCCGTGACGGACGTCAGCTCGTGTGCACTTCCAGCGCCGTGCGGACCGCCGACTCCAACGCCCCTTCGATCCAGGCGGGCTTGACCGAGGTGTGACAGCCCGCGAAGTGCAGTGGCCCCTCGGCCGAGCGCACATCGGTGAACAGTTCGGTGTGCTGGCCGGGCAGCAGCACCGACGCCTCGCCGTACGCGTACGGGTCGCGCATCCACGACTGGGTGGCGCCGACCCCCGTGTAGAAGACCTCGATGCGCTGCCCGTACACGTCCTGCACGCCGCCCAGGGCGTGCGGGTAGCGCTCGTCGTCGTCCAGGGAGTCCCACTTCAGGGCGTCGTCGGCCCAGCTGTACGAGGCGAGGAGGACACCTCCCCTGCTTCCGTCGACCGGGTGGGAGGGCTGGAACATGAAGCGGTTGGCGTTGTCGGTGACGGACCCGCCGCCGATGACATGCGCCGCCTCGGGCTGGTCGCGGGCGGTCGCGCGGTACGCCGCATAGTGCACGCGCTGGTTGGGCGGAAGATGTCCGGGCGGTACGGAGGGGTGCGCGCCGAGCAGTGAACCGTCGGCCGGCGCCTTGCCGAGCCGGTAGGCGTCGTACAGACCGGGCCGGATCCTGTTCAGCTCGGCCTTCCAGTCCTTCTCCTCGAACTCCCACCAGCGGAGGCTGAATTCGAGCAGCACCTTGGTGGCCGCGTCGTAGTGGACCTCGGTGATCGCGCGTCGCTTGCCGTACGAGAGCGCGGGCGTGACCGGGATGTGGCGCAGCCCGGAGAACGGCACGGTGACGATCGCCCGGTCGCCGGTGAACGTCTCCCGCACGACCTTGCCGCGACGGCCCTCGGACACTGTCTCGACCCGGACGCTGTCGGCTTCGTAGCTGATCCTGGCGGCCCGGCGGTCCAGCCGCACCAGGCCCTTGACTCGTGCGTACATGGCGTCGGCCAGGGTCGCCGTGCCGCCGGGCAGCTCGTAGAACGCGGTGTCCGGGCTGATCAGGGAGGCTCCGATGAAGCTGTGCACAAAGGCGAGATGGAGCCGCGAGGTGAGGTTCTCGACCGTGCCGATGAGGTCGATGGTGCGCTCGTCGAGCTTGGCCGCTTCGGTCAGGAAGCGGAACATCGACCAGTGTCCGTACCGCTGGATGACCCGCGCCCAGCCCTCGACGAGCTCCCGGCCCTCCTTGCCCTCGAACTCCTTGCGTACGGGCGCGAAGGCCTCCCGCACGATGGTCGCGGCGGTCTTGTTCTCGAACTCCGCGGGGACCCCGAAGGAGCGGTTGAGCGCCTGCGGCTTCTTCGCGTAGTCCGCCTTGCGGACCCGGATGCCGTTGACGTGGATCCAGGTGTGGTTGACGGGCTCTCCCGTTCCGTCGACATCGACGAGGTAGAAGCGGCGGCGCTTCAGACCGAAGCTGTCCATGAGCCCGGTGACGAGCGGGTGGCTGTCGGGAATCCGCATCGCCCCGGCTTCGGCGTACTGCTTCGAGTCGGCGAACGGCGCCTTCGCGTTCTCGTGGCCGCCCTTGCGGAAGGTCTTGATCCGGCCGCCGACCCGGTTGCCATTGGCCTCGATCACGGTGACGGTGTGCCCGGCGCTGCTGAGCAGGTGGGCGGCGGTCAGTCCGGCCGGACCCGCACCGATGATCAGCACCTTCTTGGGGGGCTTGCGGCTGCGCGGCAGGCCCGTGGAGAGCAGGATGTCGCGGTAGTGCGGCACCAGCGGCTCGTCCTGCTCGTCGCGTACGAGGATGGCGCGGGCGATGGCCAGGCAGGCGTTCCAGTCGGAGCCGGGGGCCGCCTCGGGGGCCGCAGGCGCCGCAAGGGAGTCGGGCGTGGCCGCGTTCGCCGAGGTCACGACGGTCGTGGCGAGGGCGGCGGCGCCCGCGATCACGGTGCGCCGCGAGGGCAGGGCGGAGGTCGCTTCGGCTGGCTCGGTAGTCATGCGGACACCCTGGGGGGCGCGGAAGGGAGCGCGTTGCCCGGACACGCGTAGACCGCGCGGAATCACTCGCAGGTGCCGCTTATCGATCTTGTCGTATCGGTGTTGTCGCAGGTCATCTCACTCGTGAGTGGAGTCGTCGCGCTCGTCGGGGGCGTCCGGGGACCCGGGCGGCAACAGCCGTAGGAAGTCCCGGAACGCGGCCGGCATGTCCACCGATCCGGGAGGGGCACCAGGGCGTGTTTCAAAAGGAGCGTCGTCCGCCCGTAGGGCGGGCCTGGTGGCGTCTGGTGCGTGCGATCGCAAGGCGGAGGCTCGCCCCGATACTGGGCGCATCGGGGCGAGCCTGAC
>NZ_JBEZKL010000237.1:0-6063 GCF_040704695.1 Streptomyces sp. NPDC048411 | reverse complement strand
CAAGCGGGACACCAAGGCCGCGAAGCGGTTCATGGCCAAGCTGATGAAGAAGCAGTGCCGGGTACCGAGGGTGCTGGTCACCGACAAGCTCCGCTTCTACGGCGTCGCCCACCGGGAGCTGATGCCCTCGGTGGAACACCGTGCTCACAAAGGGCTGAACAACCGGGCCGAGAACTCCCACCGGACAACGAGGCAGCGCGAACGTGCCATGAAGGGCTTCCTCAGCGCCGGCGCCGCCCAACGGTTCCTGTCTGCGTTCGGCAGCATTTCACCCCACTTCCGTCCCCGGCGACATCTCCGCACCGCCGCCGAACACCGCTTCGAGATGACCATCCGCTTCACCGTCTGGGACCACGTCACCGAGAGCATCTGCCGGCCGGCCGCGGCCTGAACGAGGACCGGAACCACACCCCAGCACGCTCCGAAGCACTATCGACCGGCCACCCCGCCGTCAACGTGACAACGCCAGGGCAAGCACCACACCCAAGCACTCCTCTGCCTCGCCCGCCGACGAGCAGACGTCCTCTTCGCGATGCTCCGCGACGGCACCTTCTACGAACCCCAGCCTGCCCCATCACCTTGACCAAACCCATAGGGGCACCCACCGGGGGTGTGGTGCGCCGTGGTGCTCCTCGACGGCGCCCGGGTCCGCAGACGCGCTGGGGATGAGAACCGGCCGACCTGTTCTGGCGAACACAAGCCTCACGTTCGCCGACGGGCACGGGAACCTGATCCGGATCTCGGCCGCCAGACCCGGGCGCTCCATCGAGATCGCCACAGCCCGCCGCAACAAGATCACTGCCCACCTCCGCGAATCCGGCCTCGGCGCCCACACGGACCTCGCCTTCGTCGGCCTGGACGACGACCCCGACGGCCCGGTCACGCTTCCTTGATCGCGCCCACACCCATGCCGAGTAGCCTGTGGAGTAGCAATCTCTGCTCGCTGCGAGGCCCCCCATGACGACGCCCCGTGCACGAGAGCCGCTCCTTGGCACTCCATTCAGCCTGGCGACCATGGCCACCGCCGTGCTGGATCAGCGGGGCATCGTCATCGGCTGGAACACCGCGGCCGAGAAGCTCTACGGGCACACCGCCGACGACGCCCTTGGAAAGCCGGCCCGCAAGTTCTTCGTCCCCATTGACGGACGCCCGCTCTTCGACCCGGACTCCCCAGCCGAGTCCTGGGGCGAGACACGGACGATGCGGGGACGCGGCGGCAGCCTCGTACGCACGGTGCTGTACGTATTGCAGCTGGGACCCAAGGGGGCCAACGCCGCCTGGGCCATCGTCTCCATCGCCGCCGACCAGATGGAGCGATGGGCCACCGACCAGGCCATACTGGCCGGGCTGTTCACCCAGGCACCGATCGCACTGACCGTGTACGGCCCGGACAGCCGCGTGAACTGGGTCAACAACGCCTTGGAGGGCCAGACCGGGCTCGCTCTCCACGAATGGGCTGGCCGGTACATCCAGGACATCTTGCCGGAAGGCGAGATCATCTCCCCGGAGCTGCGGGGCCGCCGGCTCGAATCGGTGATCGAGCAGGTCTTCCGCACCGGCGAGCCCGTCGTCGACCTGCACTACCGAAGCCCCACACCGGCCGGCCCCACCCATCAAAGAGTCTGGTCCTGCTCTTACTTCCGCCTGCAGGACGCCGAAGGCCACTGCCTGGGCGTCTGCGAATCGGCGTTTACCATCACCGAGCGCTACGAGACCCAGCGGCGCCTGACTCTGCTGAGTCGCTCCAGCAGCATCGGAGGAACGCTGGACGTGACCCGGACATCCGAAGAACTCGTCGCCGTCGTCGTCCCCGACTTCGCGGACGCAGCATGGGTCGACCTGGCGGAGCCCGTGCTCACTGGCGAGGAGCCCGCCCCCTGGCACGCCTCACAGCAACTGCGCCGGGTCACCCAAGGGAACACCCCAGGCCAGGCAGCAGCAACACCCCCGCTCGTGAACCTCCCCGCCGGCGACCAGCAACTCGTCCTGCCCCTCAAGGCCGGAGGTGCAACGCTCGGCCTGGTCACCCTGCTGCGCAGTCCCTCCAGGGCCCCCTTCAACGACGCCGACCGCGCCCTGGCCGAGGAACTGGTCGCCCACACCGCTGTGTGCCTCGACAATGCACGGCGCTACGCCCACGAGCACGCAACCGCCCTGCTGCTGCAACACAGTCTGCTCCCGCAGGAGCCGCCAGAGCCGACCGCCGTGGAAACCGCCCACTACTACGCCCCCACCGCAGGTCCCACAGGCGTCGGCGGCGACTGGTACGACGTGATCCCTCTGTCCGGCGCCCGCGTCGGGCTCACCGTGGGAGACGTGGTGGGTCACGGACTGCACGCCGCGGTGACGATGGGGCGGCTGCGGACCACCGTACGAGCCCTGGCCGCTCTCGACCTCGCACCCGACGAGCTCCTCACCCGCCTCGACGACCTGGTCGGGCAGGCAGGCACGGAAATCCACCCAGCCGGAGAGAGCAGTGCGGACCAGGCAGTGTGCGCCAGGTGCCTGTACGCCGTGTACGACCCCGTCTCAAGACGATGCAGTGTGGCCAGCGCCGGCCATCTGCCCCCCGTCCTCGCCGCACCCGACGAGCCCGCCATACCACTCGACATCCCGGTCGGCCCCCCGCTGGGCATCGGCGGCCTGCCGTTCGAATGCGCAGAGTTCGACATCGCCGAGAACAGCATGCTGGCCCTGTTCACCGACGGACTGGTGGCGGACACACAACACGATTTCGACGCCGGAGTGGCCGGCCTGTGCCGGATCCTGTCCCGGTACCCGGAGCTCTCCCCGGCCGATGTGCGAGACCGGATCGTCGAGTCCAAGATCCCGGCTGACGCGCAGGACGACGTCGCGCTCCTTCTGGTCCGGGTCCATTCCCTGGCCGACGACAACATGGCAAGCTGGCGGATCGACCCGGACCCGGCCCAAGTGGCCAGAGCGCGCGCGTCCGCAATGGTCCAGCTGGCCCGCTGGGACCTCAGGGCCGTGAGCTTCGTCGTCGAACTGATCGTCAGCGAGCTTGTCACCAACGCGATCCGGTACGGTAGTCCGCCGGTGCATCTGCGACTCCTGCGCGACCAGGACCGCGCGCTGATCTGCGAGGTATCGGACGGCAGCCACACCTCCCCGCACCTTCAACGTGCACGCCTGGACGAGGAGGGCGGCCGCGGGCTGTTCCTGGTCGCCCAGCTCACCGACCAGTGGGGAACCCGCTATACGCGCGAGGGAAAGACGATCTGGACCGAGGTTCCGATCCGCCTGGGCGACGTCGCCGGCGGCGACGCACTCAGCGCCTGAATGACAGCGGCCGAGCGGTCATCGGCATACGCCCGGCAACGCTCTTGGCCACCGCCCATGCATGCACGCCCTTCGCACGGTTGGCCGCCGGTCGGCCGCCCGGAGACCTCTCGCCGGGCTTCCGGTACGTCCGCCGGAGTTGTACGGGGGATCGGTGAGGACGGCGTTCACGCTCTCGTCCGGGAGGGTCTTCAGCACGGTGAGGGCGTCGCCTCGGTGCAGCGTGTACCTCATGTGCGGGGCCTCTTTCAGGGCGCGACGGTACTGGGCCCGCTCCGAACGGCACTCCAACAACGGCCGTTCGAAGGCGACCGCCGCCCCGTCACCGCCAGGACCCTGCCCGTGCCCTCGCGGACGGGCGGCAAGTTTCGCGCACCGAGCCCCGGTTTACGCCCGTGGCCCGGGGAGCAGCACTCGTACTCCAAGGGCCCGTTCACCGGTCCGATGTACGGCGTGTGGCGCACCTACCGCCCAGGCGGGACCGGGGCGGCGGCCGGTACCGCGTCGGCCTTCTTGCCGGGCAACGTCAGCACGGGGAGGCTGACGTCCGGGAGGCCGCCGCGGCAACGGGGCAGGGGCCTTGCTGGCTGCGCCCACGGCCTCAGCGGAACGGAGGCAGCTACCGCTTGGCGGCCACGAATCCCCACTGGTCGACCGGTTCGCCGACGACAGGCTCTTCGGGGCGCCACAGGCTGATCGAGCCGAAGCCCGGCTCCACCAGCTCGAGTCCGTCCGCAAAGGTCCCCATGACCTCCCTGGGACGCGAGATGTACGGCATGGCGCCGCCACTGGCGTACTCGTCGGACCCGGCCTGCGTCTCCGGAGTCTCGATGGTGTCGCACAGCATCAAGTAGCTGCCCGCGGGCAGCGCGTCCAAGTAGCTGCGGAGCAGCGCCGCGGCCTCGCCCGAGTCGGCAACGTGTCCCAGCGTCGAGAGCACCATTACGGCCACCGGCCGGTCGAGGTCCAGCGTCCGGGCGGCCTCGCGCAACACAGTCTTCGCGTCCGTCAGGTCCGCGTGCACATAGTCCGTCGCCCCTTCAGGCCGGCTGGTCAGCAGGGCACGCGCGTGAGCCAGGACGATCGGGTCGTTGTCCACATACACGATGCGTGCTGTCGGCTCGACGTCCTGGGCGACCTCGTGCGTCGCGTTCGCGGTCGGCAGACCTGTGCCGAGATCCAGGAACTGGCGCACCCCGGCCTCACCGGCCAGAAAGCGCACCGCTCGCGCCTGGAATGCCCGCGAGGCGCGCGCTATCTCGATGATCTGCGGGTACAGCTCCTCCATCGTAGCCCCGAGCCGACGGTCCACCTCGTAGTTGTCCTTGCCACCCAGCCAGTAATTCCACACCCGCGCCGAATGCGGCGTGCCCGTTTCGATTCCGTCCACCGGCGTCCGGATGCCTTGCTCGTCAGTCATCGGCCCTCTTCGTGTCACACATCGGTTGCGCGGACGGCACTCGTACCGCGCACGCCCATGCTTCCTCACCAGCATCGTCCGCACCAGCCCGACAAGGGAGTAACTCCCTTGTCGGGCACGGACGCAGAACGGGGCGCACCCCGTCCGGGAAGAGCGCGCGGTGCACTCGTGCCGACCGTGCATCAGGCTGTCGAGGATCACCGGGGTGAGACCGGCGCCCGGAAGAGCTCGGCAGTTTGTTCGGGCGTCACCAGGCACTCGGACCGGCCTTGGCTTGAGCCGCCCGCCGAGTGATAGGCCCTCGTGCCGGCCATTCCCTGTCAAGTTCAGGTCATCGGTCATCGCGCCCGCTCTGACCGCCTCCCTCGCCGGGCCACGGCTCACTGCTCTCGCCGGGGTCCTGGCAGTGGCGGCCCAGGTGTTCATCGCTGTCTTCCTCGGCGAACTGGCCACGACCAACCACTTGGCGCAGATCACCGCGCTGACCGTGCTCTCCGCCCTGGTGTTTTGCATACGGTTTGTGCGGGAGCGGCGCGACCGGGCGCTGAGCCGGGCAAGCTCTGTGGCGGAGACGGCTCAGCGTGTTCTGCTGCGGCCTCCACCACGCCGGATCGGGCCGTTGCGGGTGGCATGGCTGTATATGTCGGCGGAGGACGAGGCCGAGATCGGGGGTGATCTGTTTGCGTTCGCCCGCGCCGCGCATGCCGCGACGCGGGTGATCATTCGGACAGAGATGCCGGTGTGGTCGTGGGCATGAAGAAACGGGCCCCTTGGTAGTGACGTGGTTGTTGAGGCCGGTCACGAGCAAGGAGACCCGTTGTCCGACGAGTTGACCATCTCTGCTGTACCTGCGTCCACCACGGTCACCCCGGAGTGTGACTGCTACGTGCACAGGTTCGGTTCGATCGCTCCGGGACAGCGGGCGCGGTGTTATCCGAGTGACATGACGGATGCTGAGTGGGCCGAGGTCCGCTCCGCGATGCCGGTGCCGGCCTGGCTCCTCAAGCGTGGCGGGCGTCCGGAGGCGTACTGCCACCGCGAGATGCTCGACGCGGTGCGCTACCTGGTCGACAACGGCGTGAAGTGGATGGCCATGCCGGTCGACTTCCCGCACTGGCGGGCGGTCTACGACTTCTTCCGCCGCTGGCGGGCCTGCGACTACGTGCGTGAACTGCACGGACGCCTGCGCCTCTCGGCGCGGGACCGCGCAGGCCGGAACGCCGAGCCGAGTGCGGGGATCATCGACAGTCAGTCGGTCCTACGTTGGTGTGCGGGTTGATCAAGGCCAGTCGTAAGGTCTTGAGGCCCAGAGACACCGGGTATGGCTTTCAGTCGGTTGCCCT
>NZ_JBEZKL010000236.1:0-6219 GCF_040704695.1 Streptomyces sp. NPDC048411 | reverse complement strand
CCCCGCCGCTGGGTCGTGGAACGGACGTTCGGCTGGCTGGTCCGCAACCGCCGCCTGGCCCGCGACTACCAACAGCGTCGCACTGCCCCCGGGCCCCCGATCCGGCCCTCGGCCGTCAGACCAGCGAGCCGCCCGGCAGCTCGACCTTCGCTCCGAGCTTCTCCAGCTTCTCCATGAAGTTCTCGTAGCCACGGTTGATCAGATCGATCCCGTGCACCCGCGACGTCCCCTGAGCCGCCAGCGCGGCGATCAGGTACGAGAAACCGCCACGCAGGTCAGGAATGACCAGATCCGCGCCCTCCAGCTTCGTCGGGCCGGAGACGACCGCCGAGTGCAGGAAGTTCCGCTGGCCGAAGCGGCAGTCGGAGCCGCCCAGGCACTCGCGGTAGAGCTGGATGTGCGCGCCCATCTGGTTGAGCGCGGAGGTGAACCCGAGCCGGGACTCGTACACCGTCTCGTGGACGATGGACAGCCCGGTGGCCTGCGTCAGCGCCACGACGAGCGGCTGCTGCCAGTCCGTCTGGAAGCCGGGGTGCACGTCCGTCTCCAGGGCGATGGCGTTCAGCGCGCCGCCCGGGTGCCAGAAGCGGATGCCCTCGTCGTCGATCTCGAAGGCGCCGCCGACCCGGCGGAAGGTGTTGAGGAACGTCATCATCGAGCGCTGCTGTGCGCCCCGTACATAGATGTTGCCCTCGGTCGCCAGCGCCGCGGACGCCCAGGAGGCCGCCTCCAGGCGGTCCGGGATCGCCCGGTGCGTGTACCCGTCGAGCCGGTCGACGCCCGTGATCCGGATGGTCCGGTCGGTGTCCATGGAGATGATCGCGCCCATCTTCTGCAGTACGCAGATGAGGTCCTCGATCTCCGGCTCCACGGCCGCGTTGGACAGCTCGGTGACACCCTCGGCGAGCACCGCCGTCAGCAGCACCTGCTCGGTGGAGCCCACCGACGGGTACGGCAGCCGGATCTTCGTGCCGCGCAGCCGCTGCGGGGCCTCCAGGTACTGGCCGTCGGCCCGCTTCTCGATCGTCGCGCCGAACTGCCGCAGCACGTCGAAGTGGAAGTCGATCGGACGTCCGCCGATGTCGCAGCCGCCGAGTCCCGGAATGAAGGCGTGGCCCAGCCGGTGCAGCAGCGGGCCGCAGAACAGGATCGGGATGCGCGACGAGCCCGCGTGGGCATCGATGTCAGCGACGTTGGCGCTCTCGACATGGGTGGGGTCCAGGATCAGCTCGCCCGGCTCGTCACCGGGCCGGACCGTCACACCGTGCAACTGCAGCAGCCCCCGCACGACCCGCACATCGCGGATGTCGGGCACATTGCGCAGCCGACTCGGCCCGCTGCCGAGCAGCGCGGCGACCATTGCCTTCGGCACCAGGTTCTTGGCGCCTCGGACGCGGATCTCGCCCTCCAGCGGGGTTCCGCCGTGGACAAGCAGGACATCGTCTGTGCCGGTCATGAATCTCGCGTTCCGGAGTGGTCGGGCAGGGGGCCAACCGAAAGGGTAATGGCCCTCCACCCCCGGTCCGTAAGGCGGCAGGGGGTGTACGAACGTCATGAATCAGCCACAACACGCTCTGCTCGCCACGCCTCGCAGAGGGTCACCGCCCGTACCGGCCTCCAGGGCTGGGCGCTCCCCACGCACTCGTGCGCCCTGAGCTGCGCTCGGACTCCGTCGCCGGACCGGCGCGTCACTTGGTCCCCACGGAGGGCCAAGATGCGGGATCATTTCTGCCATGACCGAGGTGTCCTCGCTCACAGGGCGACTGCTCGTGGCCACACCCGCGCTCGCGGACCCGAATTTCGACCGCGCGGTGGTGCTGCTCCTCGACCACGACGAGGAGGGCTCGCTCGGCGTCGTCCTGAACCGCCCGACCCCGGTCGGCGTCGGTGACATCCTCGAGTCCTGGGCCGGCCTGACCGGCGAACCGGACGTCGTCTTCCAGGGCGGTCCGGTCTCCCTCGACTCGGCGCTCGGCGTCGCGGTGATCCCCGGCGACGAAGGGCCGCTCGGCTGGCGCAGGGTGTACGGGGCGATCGGTCTGGTGGACCTGGAGGCGCCGCCGGAACTGCTGGCCGCGGCGCTCGGCTCGCTGCGGATCTTCGCGGGGTACGCGGGCTGGGGCCCCGGGCAGCTGGAGGCGGAGCTGACCGAGGGCGCCTGGTATGTGGTGGAGTCGGAGCCCGGAGACGTCTCCTCGCCGCGTCCGGAACATCTGTGGCGGGCGGTCCTGCGCCGTCAGCGCAGTGAACTCGCCATGATTGCCACCTACCCGGACGACCCTTCGCTCAACTGAACCGCGGGGCTTTCAGTACCCTGGCTGTTATGAGCACTCTTGAGCCCGAGCGCGGGGCAGGTACGGGGACCCTCGTAGAGCCGACACCGCAGGTGTCGAGCGGCGACGGCGACCACGAGCGCTACGCCCATTACGTCCAGAAGGACAAGATCATGGCGAGTGCCCTGGAGGGCACCCCCGTGGTCGCACTGTGCGGAAAGGTCTGGGTGCCGGGGCGCGACCCCAAGAAGTATCCGGTCTGTCCCATGTGCAAGGAGATCTACGAGTCCATGGGCGCCGGTGGCGACAAGGACAAGGGCAAGGGCGGCAAGGACAAGAAGTAGTCCGTCCGCAAGACCGTTCGGGCCGAGCCCCCGGAGCGCGCTGATGCGCGCCCCGGGGGTTTTGCGTACAGCCGTCATCCCCGTGTGCGTGGCGTGGGCTGTAATGACGTCATGGGCATCGAGGATCTGATTCCGGCGCCGCTGCGCGCCACGAACTCCACGGCCGACTTCGTTCTTGATCAGGACACCGTTGTCGTCGCGCATCCCGGCACGGAGCGCATCGCACGCCACCTGTGCGGTGCTCTCGCCGCGGCGACCGGGCTGCGGTTGGCGCCGGGCAAGGCCGGGAACGGGAACGCGATCCGCCTGCGGACCGACCCCGAGGTGGCCGCGGAGCTGGGCCCCGAGGGGTACCGGCTGTCCGTGGACGGCGACGGCGTCACCGTGCTGGGCGGCGGCGCGGCCGGAGTCCACTGGGGTACACAGACCCTGCGCCAACTCCTCGGCCCCGACGCCCACCGGCGGGCCCCCGTGGACCCGGAGCGGCAGTGGCGCGTCCCGGGCTGCACCGTCGAGGACCGCCCCCGGTTCTCCTGGCGCGGCCTGATGCTCGATGTCTCACGGCATTTCCTGCCCAAGGACGACATCCTGCGCTACCTCGACCTCCTCGCCGCCCACAAGCTGAACGTCTTTCACTTCCACCTCACCGACGACCAGGGCTGGCGTGTGGAGATCAAGCGCTTCCCGAAGCTCACCGAGATCGGTTCCTGGCGCACCCGTACCAAGCACGGACACCGTGCGTCACAGCTGTGGGACGAGACCCCGTACGGCGGCCACTACACCCAGGACGACATCCGCGAGATCGTCGCCTACGCCGCCGAGCGGCACATCCGTGTCGTCCCCGAGATCGACATCCCGGGCCACTCGCAGGCCGCCATCAGCGCCTACCCGGAACTGGGCAACACCGACGTCATCGACACCACCACCCTCTCCGTCCGGGACACCTGGGGCGTCACTGTGAACGTGCTCGCCCCCACCGACCACACCCTCCGCTTCTACGAGGGCGTCTTCGAGGAGATCCTCGATCTCTTCCCGGCCGCCACCTCGCCGTTCATCCACATCGGCGGCGACGAATGTCCCAAGGACCAGTGGAAGGCGTCCCCGGCCGCGCAGGCCCGGATCAAGGAACTCGGCCTGGCCGACGAGGACGAGCTGCAGTCCTGGTTCATCAGGCACTTCGACAACTGGCTCACCGCGCGCGGCCGCCGCCTCATCGGCTGGGACGAGATCCTCGAGGGCGGCCTCGCGGACGGCGCGGCGGTGTCGTCGTGGCGCGGGTACGCAGGTGGCGTCGCCGCCGCCGAGGCCGGGCACGACGTCGTGATGTGCCCGGAGCAGCAGGTCTATCTGGACCACCGTCAGCACGGCGGCCCCGATGAGCCGATGCCCATCGGGTACGTACGCACCCTGGAGGACGTCTACCGCTTCGAACCCGTACCGCCGGGCCTGACCGACGAGGCGATCCGTCACATCCTTGGCACCCAGGCCAACGTGTGGACCGAGGTCATGCAGAACCGGTCCCGCGTCGACTACCAGGTCTTTCCGCGGCTCGCGGCGTTCGCGGAGGTCGCCTGGTCGTCACTGCCCGCCTCCGCCGACCGGGACTTCGCCGACTTCGAGCGTCGGATGACCATGCACTATGCCCGACTTGACGCGCTCGGCGTCGATTACCGCCCGCCGGGCGGCCCGTTGCCATGGCAGAAGCGCCCCGGCATCCTCGGACGTCCGATCGAGGGTGCGCCCCCGAACGTGTGATCCCGCTCGCGGACCGGGGCACGGCCACCGCGGTTCCTGGGACCGTGGTGGCCGGAAGCACTCTCGCCGGCCCTGCCGGAACCGCGCTTCCCTGGAAGGGAATAAGTCGTACAAACCTTACCGAAGAGTGGCAATTCGCACTCTGTGCATAAGGGGCGCGAAACGGGAGCATCCCCCAGGTCGGGGGCGGATGCGCCCTTCGCGGACCCTCGCGTCGGTCCGATCAGAAGATGTGCCAGAGTTGCCACGTCCGGGCTTTGAGCACGTACCGTACGGCGAAACAAGCGGGACGCCGGGACACCGGGAAGGGGCAGCTGGGTTGACCACGCACGCACCGCAGGCGACGCAGACGGTGATGCTGCCCGCCTCGCTCGACGAGGCCGTGGCGGCACTGGGCGCCATGCCGGCCGCCGTTCCCGTGGCCGGCGGCACGGACTTGATGTCGGCCGTCAACAAGGGGCTGCTGCGCCCCTCCGGACTCGTCGGCCTCGGCCGCATCAGCGAGCTCCGCGGCTGGCACTACCAGGACGGTCACGCACTGCTCGGCGCCGGGCTCACCCACGCACGCATGGGCCGGCCCGACTTCGCCGCACTGATCCCCGCCCTGGCCGCGTCCGCGCGCGCCGCGGGCCCGCCCCAGATCCGTAACGCCGGGACGCTCGGCGGCAACATCGCCACCGCGGCCCCGACCGGCGACGCCCTTCCCGTGCTTGCCGCCCTGGAGGCGGAGCTCGTCATCGCGGGCCCAGGCGGCGCCCGCCGCGAGATTCCCGTCTCGCACCTGCTGGCCGGCCGGGAGATGCTCGAACCCGCGGAGCTGATCGCCTTCATCCGCGTACCGCTGCTGCACGCCCCCCAGGTCTTCTTCAAGGCGACCGGCCGCACCGGCCCCGGCCGCGCCACCGCATCCGTCGCGATCGTCCTCGATCCGGCCCGGCGCGGGGTGCGCTGCGCGGTCGGCGCGATCGCACCGATGCCGCTGCGTCCGCTGGAGGCCGAGCGCTGGATCGCCTCGCTGATCGACTGGGACGGCGAACGGGGCCTGGCGCCCGACGCGCTGGCCGCCTTCGGCGAGTACGTCGCCGCCGCCTGCATCCCGGACCAGCCGCCGCCCGCCGACGGGGGAGAGGCGCCACCGCTGCCCCCCGCCGTACTGCATCTGCGGCGTACGGTCGCCGCGCTCGCCCGACGCGCGCTGGGGAGGGCACTGTCGTGAGCAACAGCAACGCCGACAACAGGAACAACGAGGGCACCGCCGACGAGCACGGCGGCTGGCAGCCGACCGCGCAGGGCGGCGAGTACGACGCCGAGGCGACGGCCTTCGTCCATCTGCCCCCGGAGGACCTGGCGAACATCCCGCTGGCCGCTCCCGGCCAGGGCTACGTACCGCCGATGATCGTGCCGCTGACCCCCGCGGCCGGGCTCGACCCGGCGGCGACGGGCAGCTGGGTCGTGCAGACGCGGAGCACGCAGGGCCAGGAGACGGAGCATCAGGCGACGGGCGCGGTGCACTGGCCGGACCCGAACGAACAGCTGCATCAGCAGCACCAGCAGCTTCCGGAGTACCCGCAGCACGAGCAGTACCCGCAGCAGGGCGAAACGCCGGCCTCGACCGGCGAGTGGAACTTCGCCGAGGCGACGGCCGCCGAGACCTCCGGCCACACCGGCCAGTGGACGATCCCGGTCGCCGAGGGCGACCTGCCGGAGGAGTCCGGCGAGTTCGCGGCCTCGGTGGCGGCGTCCCAGTGGTACGCTCCAGATCATCGGAGCCGTACTGGCGGCGCTCGTCGTCGCCTTCGGAGCCGTGACGGCGATCGAGGTCTCCGACCGGGCGGCCGCCGCAGACG
>NZ_JBEZKL010000235.1:0-6342 GCF_040704695.1 Streptomyces sp. NPDC048411 | reverse complement strand
TGCTCACCGCCACCGACTACAGAGCCGAGATGACCGCCCGCTTCGCGATCTGGGAGCAGATCACCGGAGTCGCCTGCCTGCCCACCATGGCCTGATCGCAGGCCCGAACCGCGGGCCCGCCACGCCCCGACGCGCCGTCAGGCACCCACACACCCAACAACGTGACAACGCCCTTCAGCGGCGGCGCTCTGCTGCACCTCTTCGCGGCGGGTGTGTTCGCAGGCCGGGCACAGCCCGCCCTCCGTGGGGCGGTACCCGGCCGGGCCCACGGTGCCCGGCTCGACATCGGTCTGGCAGGACGGACACTCCCAAGTGGCTTCCCACCGGGCCGGTTCCTCGCGCCGCCGCTGGTCCTCCACGGCACGGGCCGCTTCCAAAAGGGGCGCCTGGCCCCCGCGGGTGCGGTAGCCGGTACGTCAGGCGGGTGGGGTACTGGGGCCCAGGACGCCGCGGTCGCGGAGCTGCTGGAGGCTGTCCAGTCCGCCCGGCCGGTACAGCAAAGCGGCCTCGATGTCGGCCTCGGTGGCCCGCACCCGCCGAGTGGCGTCCGTACCGGCCGAGGGGATTTGTGTCTGGTGCTGGGGGCCATGGCCCAGGGGTCTGCTACCGCTCTTCGGCGCGGGCGCGCAGACGGGCAAGGATCCCGTTGGGCGCCGCCGAGTCCTGAGCTGCTTCCTTCACCGCCGGTTCGCGACGGCTGTGCTCGCACGTTGGGCACAGGCCGCCCTCAGCGGGGCGGTAGCCGTCTGGACCGACCGTGCCGGGCTCGACGTCGGCCTGGCAGGACTGGCACTGCCAGGCCGCTTCCCACCGGGCCAGTTCCTCGCGCCGCTGCTCTTGCTCCAGGGCCCGGACCACGTCGCGCTCCTGGCGGCGCTGCTCCTGGCGGGCGTGGTACTCGTCTTTGGTCCCGGTGTTGGTGAGGGCGTCGGTGATCGGCTGCCACTGGTTGCGGCCGAAGCGCCACCACACCGGTCCATGAGGACCATGGGTGCGCAGCTGGTCGAGGTGGGTGGCGATGACGGGGACGGTGCCGGTGTGGTCCCACCAGCCGTCCTCCTCGGTGTCGTTGCGCATTGACTGGTCGAGGGGGGTCTGCCAGGAGGGTTTCCAGAAGGGGCGGGACAGGTCGTGGATGGTCTTGATGCGGTTCATCCGGGCGTCCGGTCCGACGTCTTTCGTGAACATCAGGGCGACGGGCGGGAAACCGCCCCTGTCGGAGTCGTCCCACAGGGTCGACCACATAGGGATGTCGTGGCCGCGGTGGTCTTTCACCTGGCGTCGGAAGAACCGTCGGTAGCGTTCGATCTTCGCGGCGACGACCGCGGCGGGTTCGGTGTGGTTGTCGACCTCCACGAACAAAACCGGCACCTGGTCCTCCGGCGCGGTCAGGACCGCATCCGCGCGCAGGCTGCCCCTCGCCGGTGTCGTGAACGTGCCCGTGACCGGAAGCGCGACCTCGGTCTCCCAGCCCCGCAGATGCCCCAGCCCGCGCGGGCGGACCGGCAGCACCCGCTCGGGGGCGGGGCGGGTGGTGCGGCGGGCGACGGGTTTCGTCGGCAGCGGCGGCGACTGACGGAACGCATCGATCGTGTCCGTCACCGCCAGGGCGTGCGCTGCGCCGGCCTTCGCCGCGTCCCGCGCCGTGCCGCCCATCTCCCGCACCGGCCGCCCCAGCTCCGACGCAGCCGCCGCAAGGCCAGCCGTGGTCAGGTTCCACAGATCACGCCGCACCGGCTGACCGTTCGCCCCCGGCCGGGACGTCCGGCCGACCGACTCCGCCAGCCCGGCATGCCGCAGGTCCTTGCACGCGTTACGCACCGTCTGCAGATCCGCTGTGCCGGGCAACACCAGCTGCCACAGCTGCTCCGCCGACGCCATCGAGCAGGAGGCCAACGCCGTCACCCTCGGCATCGGCCCCTACAGCCAGTTTGGCGACGCCGGGGAAGTCGAGGCGCTGAAGTTGTTCACCCAGCGCGTCGAAGAGCACCGCAACGAACAGCGGCGCCGCCAGCAGCAACTGGACCAACCCGCCGACCAGGCCACCCCCTCCAGCCAGCCGCCGGCGGCCTGACCCCGGCCTCATTCCCGCGGCTGCCGCCGGCCCCCTCCTCTGTCGACTGCACCTTGCACTCCTCCGGAAGAGGGGAGCCGCCGGAGCGGCTGGCGCGCCGCTCGCATTCGAAAATCGAACACACGTACCATTCGCGTGTGCCCACGTACGACTTTCCCGAGGACCTGCGCGACGCCCAGCTCGCGCTGCACCAGACCCGCGCCGCATACGAGCAGTACGCCGCCGGCCTCCCCTGGTCGGCAGAGCCGATGCCCGGCTGGGAGAGCGAGAAGCAGCTTCACTCCGGCTACCAGTCCCACAAGGACGACAGCCCCGGCTACACGGACGAGCAGGCCGCGGAAGTGCGCCGGTTCCAGGCGGAGCTGCTCCGGCTGAGCGCCGTAGTGTCGACGCATCCGTACTGGTCGACGCTCGATGGCGGTGTGGTGGACGCCCGGATGGCGCTCAAGCACGCACACGAGGCCGCGGACCAGGCGGCGTAGCCGTGTCCGATCCCGGATCGATATCCCGCCTCGACAAGCTCCGGGCTCTTCAGGAGTGGCTGGACTGGCAGCTGCGCCAGACCCAGGGCCGGATCCGGGAGCTCGAGGCCCAGGAGCGCCAGGAGCGTCAGCAGCAGGAGCAGCGCAAGCGGGGAAAGCCGCGGATAGAGGAGCGGCGTAGCAGGGAGCGGCGCCCGCGTACCCCGGACTGGGGTATCGACGACATCGGTATCGGCACCCTGCGGTCCGAGGTCCACCGTGGCGACTGTTTCGCCGCCGGAAAGCGGCTGCGGGCAATCAGCCGAGAACAGGCCCTCGCCGCTCTCGCTGACGGGGCCCCGGCCTGCGAGGTGTGCCGGCCGGACACCGCGCTCGGCGCGCTGTGATCGAGGCCGTTGCCAGTGCCACCTGCTGTACAGGCGCCCGGCGGTGACCTCACCTCGGAGCCGATGCCACCGCCGGGCACCGAGCTACCACCTGCACATATGACCATTTGTGAGAAGCGGGGCCCGGGTGCGTACCCCCGGACGAGACGCATGCGAGGGAACGGCGCACCTCCGACGGAAGAAAAGTTAACCAAATACTTGACTATTCGCTGCCGGCATCGAATAGTTAGGTGCATGCTTAACCAAGCTGGTTCGTTGGACCGGGTGTTCCAAGCGCTGGCGGACGCGACTCGCCGGGACATCGTTGAGCGGTTGATCCGCGGGCCTGCCTCGGTCAGTGAGCTGGCCCGGCCGCTGGCCATGTCGCTGCCAGCGGTGATGCAGCACCTACAGGTACTGGAGGCGTGCGGACTGGTCCGGTCTGAGAAAGCCGGAAGGGTACGCACCTGCCACATCGAGCCGGGTGTGCTGCGAATGGCAGAGGACTGGATCGCTGCGCAGCGCACTGCCTGGGAACACCGCCTCGATCGCCTCGGCGACTACCTGACCGAACACTGCGACAGCCCAGATCAAGGGAGCACACAATGACCGATCACGTGGTCACGCATGCCACGTTCACCCTCGAACGCCTCTACGCGGCGTCACCGGCCACAGTGTTCGCCGCGTGGGCCGCCCCCGAAGCAAAGGCCCGCTGGTTCGCTGGCCCCGACGCCGAGCACGAGCTTGATTTCCGCGTGGGTGGGCGGGAGGTCAACCGTGGCCGCTCCGACGGTGGGCCGGTGCTGACCTTCGAGTCCTGGTATCGCGACATCGTCCAGGACGAGCGGATCGTCTACACCTCCACTCTGTCCGAGGGGCAAGACCTTGCGACCGTGTCGCTGACGACGGTGGAGTTCCACCCTGAGGGTGGTGGCACCCGGCTGCTACTCACCGAGCAGGGCACCTTCCTCGATGGCCGCGAAGAACCAAGCTGGCGGGAGCAGGGCACCGGCAAGTGGCTTGACGCGCTCGCCGCCGAACTGCTGCGAAGCATCGAGAAACAGTGATAACCACGAGCAGCCCTTCGCAGACTCACCGTTGGCGGGTGCTGGCGCTGCTGGGCACGGCGTTCTTCATGACCATTCTGGACGGCACCAGCCTGCTCGCCGCTCTGCCCGCGATCGAAGGCCACCTTCGCCTGCACGGTCCTGCCATCCAATGGACCGTGACGGCCTACGCGCTGGCCTTCAGCGGGCTGCTGTTGTTATGCGGCCGCGCTGCAGATCTGCTGGGCCGTCGGCGTGTGTTCATCGCCGGGATGGTGCTGCGGGTCGTGGCCTCGCTGGCGTGCGGGCTCGCTCCATCCATCCAGGCCCTGGTGGCCGCCCGGGCGGTGCAGGGCGTCTCGGCCGCGATCATCGCTCCGGCCGCGTTGTCGATGGTCATGAACACTTTCCCCGAAGGGATCGAGCGGAACAAGGCGCTCGGTATCTGGGGCGGCCTCGGCGGGTTCGGCGCCACCGCCGGTCTACTACTGGGCGGCATCATCACCGATATCTTCGGCTGGCAATGGGTGTTCTGGGTCAACGTCCCGGTCGGGACCCTCGTGCTGGTGCTCGCCCCCTCCATGCTGCGCGAAAGCCGGGACCGCGCACGCTCCCGTTCCTTCGATATCCCTGGTGCGCTGACCATCGCCCCAGCACTCGTTCTGCTCGTATACGTGATCACCCGGGTGCCGACATCCGGGTGGGCGAATGGACAGAGCATCGGGCTACTGGCCGCCGTGGCCGTGCTGGTCTGGATGTTCATCCTGATCGAGAAGCGATCGGTGGCCCCGCTCGTTTCCTTTCAGTCGCTGCGCTCGCGCATGCTGATCGGCGGCAACCTTCTCCTGCTCATCGCTGGCATGACCGTCGACGGCATGCTCGTCATCCTCACCTCTTTCGTGCAGCAGGTGCTCGGCTGGCCGGCGGCGCAGTTCGGGCTGGCGGCCGCGATGATGACCGTCACCGCGGCCGCAGGCGCACTGCTGAGCCAACGGATCGTGCCCAGGCTCAGCCTGGGGCGGGTAGCTGCCGCCGGGACCGTCCTGCTCGGTTGTGGCTGCCTGCTGCTCACCCGCATACCGGCCGGTGGCCCGATGAGTCTTCTGCCGGCGGCCCTGTTCTTGTTCGGGGCGGGAATGGGCGCCGTCACGGTATGCGCACAGATCGCCGCGCTGACCGGCGTCACCGAAAAGAACTCAGGCCTGGCCGCCGGCCTCGCCGACACCTCCTTCGCCGTCGGCACCGCCCTCGGCACTGCCATCTGCACCAGCGTCGCTGCCGCCCGCACGTCCGTGATCGGTGGTCCGGCACCGCTCGCACTCACCACCGGGCAGCATGCCGCGTTTGGGGCAGCTGGCGCCTTCGCCGCTCTCGCCTTGATCACCGCGTTGACGCTCCTCAGCAAGCGATCCGGCCTATCCCGCAGTGTGTCGACAGACGCAAGCGAGAACGTATCTACCAGGGCACCGTCGACCTCACCTTGATCTACGGGACACACCCCCTTGGCTCGCTCCTGGCGTGATTCCGGTTCCGCATTCCCGGCCATGGGGACCCTGACTACGCCCGGAACCCGCCGTCAGCACGTCGGAGCACGTGTCAGGTGAGGCCGGCGGAGGCGTTGTCGTCCCAGCCGTCCTCGCGCTGCATGTAGCCGAGCATGGAGCGGGAGTGGCGGGCCCAGCCGCCTTGGTCGGCGATGGCGATGCCGTCCTTGCCCTTCTTGCGGCCGGTGGAGGCGAGCCCGATGCGCAGGGAGTGCCCGGTCCAGTGGAGCGGCACCCCGGCCCGCTGGGAGATGCGCTTGACCGCGCGGGTGACGCTGTCGGGGACCATTCCGCCGGTGATCCGGCCCCACCGGTCGATGCCGACGAAGGCCGGGGTGGACGGGCCGGCCCACACCTCGCCGTGTTCGGCGACCAGCTGAGTGCGGTAGGCCGTCCAGGCCCGCACCGGGCAGACCTCGGGATCCTGTGAGTACCGGATCTTCGCGTTACGCACCGAGTGCTTGGTCTTCCCCGTCAGTACGGCGATCTGCATGCCGGCCGGGTGCAGCGTCACGTCGCCGGTGAGCAGTCCGGCCGGTTCGCTGGCCCGGCTCGCGTAGTGGAATCCGCTGAGGACCAGCGCCTTGTCGCGCAGCCCGGCCAGGGTCGGCGGGCAGGAGCGGGCGATGGGGCGTTGTCACGTTGGCTGACCGGCGTGGGATGATCTTCGTGGAGGTCGTATCAGGGAGGGGCCTGCTCGTGTCGTCCGTGTCACCGTCGTACCGGGGGCACCGGAACCCCGTCGAGATCATCTCCCACTGCGTGTGGCTGTACCACCGGTTCCCGCTGTCGTTCCGTGAGGTCGAGGAACTGATGCTCGAGCGCGGCGTG
>NZ_JBEZKL010000234.1:0-6393 GCF_040704695.1 Streptomyces sp. NPDC048411 | reverse complement strand
GTCATGTGGCGGAGCCACCTGTCCTGCGGCGCCGTGCGGCGAGCGTGCGTGCCGGGCGTCGGGGCGCAGGCGGGGAACTCAGAACAGGCCCTAGGTGTCCAGCAACAGGGTGGCGATGTACGCCGGGACCGCGGGTGCGACCCGCCGGGCCTCCGGTCGGTGCGGCGGTCGGGTTCCCGCTTTCGGACGTCGGATCAGGCGAGCCCGCGGAGCATGAGGTTCCAGTAGAGGAACGGCAGGCCGCGCCGCTTGAGGTACCACATGTCGGTGCGTTCGCGGATGGTGTCGATCACCGGGATCGACGGGGTGGGCTGACCGCTGTAGTCGAACTCGGCGAGCAGCATCTTGTTGCGGGCCGTGGTCAACGGGCATGAGGAGTAGCCGTGGTAGGCGGCCGTGGGTTCCCGGCCGTTCATCGTGGCGAGGAGGTTCTCGACGACCACGGGCGCCTGCTTGCGCACAGCGGCGCCGGTCTTGGAGTTCGGGGACGATCCGACGTCTCCGAGGGCCCAGACGTTGGGGTACCTGACATGCCGCATGGTGTGCTTGTCGATCTCGACGTAGCCGGCCGGGTCGTCGGCTCCGGCGAGCGGGCTGCGCTTGATCCAGTCCGGGGCGCTCTGCGGTGGGACGAGGTGGGCCATGTCGTACGGCAGGATCTTCGTGCCCCCGGTGCCCAGGTCGGTGACGACCACCTCGCGGGCCTCGGGGCGCACCTCGGTGACCTCGCTGCCGTAGTGGACGTTGATGCCGTACCGGCGGACCACGTCGTCGAGCACGCGCGCGAACTCCGGAACGCCGAAGATGGCGGCACCGGGTATCACGAGGTGGACGTCGATCCTGCCCAGGACGCCCTGTTCCCGCCAGTAGTCGGCGGCGAGGTACGCGATCTTCTGCGGGGCGCCGCCGCACTTGATGGCGCCCGTCGGCATGCTGAACACCGCACTGCCCGAGCGGGTCCCGCGGATGAAGCGCCAGGTCGCGGGAGCGGTGTGCGGCAGGTAGTTGCTCGACAGGCCGTCCTTGCCGAGCCCGGCCTCCAGGCCCGGCACTCGATCCCAGTCCAACTGGATGCCGGGGCAGACCACCAAGTGGTCGTAGGAGACGGTGCCGCCGTCGTCCAGCGTCACTTCCTGAGCTTCGGGGTCGATGGAGACCGCGGCGTGTCGGATCCACCGCACGCCCTTCGGTACCACGGTCTCCTGCGGGCGAATGCTCTCCTTCAGCGGCGCTCGCCCGCCGCCGACCAGCGTCCACAACGGTTGGTAGTAGTGGTGAAGGCTCGGGTCGAGCACTGCGACGTCCTTTTCACCGGCGCGGCGGAGCCGAGCCGCGACCGAGATACCTGCGGTCCCGCCGCCGATGATCACGGTCCGGTGGTGCTGCTTGGTCACCAAAGGAACCCTCCGATCAAATGTACGTACATTCACGTTAGGCGGCGCGGCTCCGGCACGCAAGCCCCCCGCGGAAATGTCAATCAATTGTACGTACATTTATCCTGCGCTCGGCTGCGCGCCTGTCCGCCTCGCGCGTGGCCGGATCGGCCTTCTCCCGGCTCGGGCGGCGTGCCCCGTCCTCCGGAAGGGATCCCTCCCGCAACCTGGTGCTCAACGTCGTCGCCGACCGCACCGGCGAAACGACCGTGGGCGCGGAGTGCACCTCGTGGACTGCGCGGCCATCCGTCCACTCCGCGCCACGCGCGTTCGCCCGCCGTTCCCTCGCGCTTTGCCCAAGAGCCAGTCCAAAGGCTCCCGTTGTTGTGGATCAAGGCCATACGATGCGCTTGCGAAGCGCGCGCCGCGCACAGGAAGACGGGGGAGGCGCGATGTCCGGAAGACCGCATGACGACATGTCCGACGCCATGCCGGGCGGAGCGTGGGGCACGCTCCCCGGCGCTGTGGAGCTGTACCACCTGAGGCTGGACGGAAGCATCGGACTGGCCGACCGCGAGGGCGCCCGCGAGCTGGGACCCGAGCGGGAGTTTCTCCGCTTCATCGATGACGGGCAGTTCGCCCACTACCTGGTGGGCGACGCGGCGACCTCCCCCGGGCGCCCCTCGAACGCCACGGTCAAACTCGGTGTCGTGGGTCCACGCAGCGCCTTCACCCCGCATGCCCACGGCGGTGAACACTTCGTCCTCAGCCTCGGCCACGCAGCCTGCGGCCTCTACGACGCGGACCGCGACCTGGTCACCGAAGTCCCGCTGACTCCCGGGATGTTGATACGGATTCCGGAGATGATGCCCCACTCCTTCGCGAACAGGGGCACCGATCCGCTGACGATCCTCGCGGCCAACACCGGTTACGGGATCGACCACGAGGACTACGCGATCACCGCCGGGGAGGCCGAGCGCCGCGCCGCGGGCGACACCCCGACAGCCGGCCAGGTGGCCGTAGCCGCCGCCACCGACTATCACGCCCTCGCCGCCGCCCTGCGCGACATCGAGCGCCATCAGCAGGACCGCGGCATCGCCACCACCACCGTCCGAGAGCGCCTGGCCGCACGACTGCGCCGTGTGGCGACCGCACTGGAGGTCCGCCGGTGATCTGTCCGCACTGCGAGAAGAACCTGCTCCGCAAGGAGCGCCCCAACAACACCTGCTCCCACTGCAGGCGCACGTACGCGCTCGACCCCAAGACCAACTCCCTCGGCCTCAGCGACCTGCGGGTACGCAGGATCGCCGCCAAGGTGACGGAGGAGGGCAGGATCGCGGTGACGCCGGACCAGTTGTGGTACGCGCTCTCGCGCAAGCGCCTCAAAAAGGGAACGTTCGCGCCGGGGTGTACGGAAATCTCACTCTTCGTGGGCCTGATCGTCGGCGTCTTCGGCATCTTCACCGGGGCCGTGTACCTGGCCCTCATCGCGGGCACCCTGCTGCTCGTCGCCGCGGGCTTCGTCCTCGCACGAGCCGCCGGTGCGGGCCGGGGCTTCCCGGTCATGAGCCGTGCGGCGTTCCGTTCGGAGGCGCTCGCGCCCTGGCGGTACGTGTACGGCGGGCTGCCGCCCGGGGTGGTCGACGACGCCCCTCCCGTTCCCTCTCAGGCCAGGACTCGTGCGCCCTCCGGTGCTGAGCCCGGGGCCGTACTCCTGTGCCCCGACCGCTCCATCACGGCCTTCCTCGACGCCGACGGCCTGCCCGCCCGTTACGGGCTCGCGCTCGCCGAGGATCTCGACGCGGTCCGCGTCCTGCCCACGCGGGGCCCGGTGATCGTGCTCCACGACGCCGACGCGCACGGGGAGCTTCTCGTCCGGCGCGTCCGCGCGGATCTGGGGCAACGCACGGTGATCGACGCCGGGTTGCCGCTGCGCACCGTCCGCGGCCTGGCGCAGGCCGTGCCCTACCGCGACAAGGAGGGGAAGCCCGGCAAAGAGACCATGGCGCTCCTCACCGAGCTGGGCGCGTTCACCAAGGCGGAGCTGAGGTGGCTGGGAAAGGGCTGGCGCTTCCCGCTCGTCGGCATGCCCCCCGCCCGGCTGCTCGCCGCCGTCACCCGGGTCGCCGAACAGGTCACGCGGAGCGTCGATCCGGAGCGGCGTCGCGCCGCGTCCGTGGGGTTCATGACCTGGCCGGGTCCAGGGGCTCAGGACCACGCGGGTGAGCGATGATCTGCCCCCGCTGCGCCGCCTCGCTGACGGGCAAGCAGCGCAACGGCAGAATATGCGCGCACTGCGGGAAGCGCTTCGCGCTCGACCCCGCGGTGCACGGCAAGGGCATGCACGACATCCGCATCCGCGGCATCGCGGAACGCGCCACCGACCACGGCCGCCTGAAGATCACCCTCACCCAGCTCTGGTACCTGTCCCGCAGCCGTAACTACGCCTGGGCCGGACGGGATCCGAAGGGTGTACCAGCGAAGATCCGCTGGCTCGTGGCCCTGCCGGTGGCCGCCGCCCTCGTCGCGTGCGCCGTCCTGACCGGCGGACTGCTCGCGTTCCTCGCCGGCGCCGCCGCGTGCGCCCCCGTCGTCGTCGCGTCGTCCATGCGGCACCGCCCCGGTCAGTTGCCCCAATCGCAGATCATTCCCGCCGAACAGACCTTCCGTGCCCTGATGAACGGATCCTGGTCGGCGGTGTACGGGGGACTGCCGGAAGGCGTCGACGACGACGCGCGCCCCGTGCCCCGGCCGCGCGGGGCGAACCGTTCCGGTGCGTCCGTTCCGGTGTCCCGGCCCAAGGCCGCGATCCTCTGCACGGACCGCGTGGTCGCCCTCTTCCTCACGGCCAACGGCATCCCCGCCCGTCTGGGGGCCGTCCTCGTGGAGGTCGCCGACGCCGACGGAACCGAAGGGCGCCCCACCGTCCTGGCGCCGGCGCTCAGCGCGCTCGCCCAGTATCGCAGCGGGCTCCCGGTGGTCGTCCTGCACGACGCCGATCCGCAGGGTGTCCTGTTGGCGCCGCTCATCCGTGGCGCACAGCCCGACCGGATCGTGGTGGACGCGGGCCTCCCCGTCTCCGCGGCCAGGAACAGACTGGGTGTCGTGCGGCTCGTCCGGCACGATCCGCTCGCCGACGCGGAACAGCTCCGCACGGTCGCGGGCCTGCCCGAGGCCGACGCGGAGTGGCTCGGCCAGGGCTTCTGGAGCCCGCTCGCCGCCGTGCCGCCCCGCGTCCTCGAGTCGATCGTCGTACGGGCGGTGGAAGGGGCGCTGGCCGCCCCGCGGCCCACCCACCATGAGGCCCTCACGCACGGCTTCCTCACCTGGCCGCAGGCGCCACGGACCCCGAGGACCTCGCGGGCACCTGGCAGCCGCCCACCCGGCACTGGCACGTACAAGAAGAAGGGCACCAGCTCCGCATGACGCCGCGACGCCTCCAGGCCCCCGGAATCGGGACCTCCACAGCCCGGGACCCCCGTACCGGCCGCGGGCCGGGCGCCCGCCTCCTCGACCTCGCGATCACCCGCGCCGCCGCGCGAGCCGCGGGCCCGGGTGGCATCAGGTTCACGGAACGGCAGCTTTATTACGAGACCTGCCGTGTCCTGAGCCCGGCCGCGACCCTGCTCCCCCGCATCCCGCGCACCCCGGCCCCTCCTCTGCGGCTGCCCACGTTCACGCGTGCGTTGGAGGCACGGGGCCGGGAGGCCGTGGAGGGCCTTCTCCCGCCGGCCCCGTCCGCGCCGTCACGGTCTCTGTCCGCGCCCGATGCCGCCGAACCCGACCTCTACGCCTACGGGCTCCCCCGCCTTCTGGTCTGCCAGGACGGCTCGATCGCCCGGATGCTGCTCGCCAACCATGTGCACCTGGAGGCGGCCTGCCCCGTCCTCGCGACGCCCGACGCCCTGCCGTTCGACCCGCGCCTCGTCGCGGCGCTGGAGCGGGCCGAGGGTGCAACGGTCCATGTGCTGCACGACGCGAGCCCGGAGGGCATCGGGATCCCGGCGCGGGTCAGGGCCGCTCTCGGCCCGGTCCCCGGCGTGCGGGTCGCATCGATCGGGCTCGTGCCCCGGCACGCGGCAACGCTGCGCCTTCCGACCGGCCGCGGCCCGGCACCGGCTCCGCAGCTGGAGCCCTGGCCGCCCGGGCTGCGGCCCGAGGAGGGCGCATGGCTGGCGCGGGGGCGGTTCACGCAAGTCGCGGCCGTGTCACCGCCCCGCCTGGTGCGTACGGTGCTGCGCCTCACCCGGGAACCGCGACCGCCCCGGAATTCCATGTGGTCCGAACTGCGCGGGCTGCGCACCACGGGTTTCCTGACCTGGCCCGCCTCGTGATCCGCCGCGTCACCCGCCCGTGAACCGCGGGGTGACCCGTCCCGGCGAACCCCTCTTCCCGCGGCCACGACCGCCCCACAGACCCGAGGAACACACACGATGATCCGACCTCAAGAGATCGGCTACTCCGACGAGCTGCTCGCCGACGGCAGCGTCCACCGGCGTTACGAGGACGGCCGGGAGGAGTGGCGCCACCGCGAGAGCTCCTCCCGTCACCTCGTGCGCTGGCACGACAACCAAAATGCCTCCGGCACCGACGAACTCCTCGGCAACCACATCATCAAGCGGGTCCTCGCCGACGGCACGGTGACGTACGCCCGGGACATCGGATACGGCCGCACCCTGTGGGGCCGTGGCGAGACGGTGATGGTCAACCGGACGTCGTTCGGCGGCAGGATGGGTGTCATGCTCGCGGGCCTGGGCATAGCGGGACTCGCCATCACCGCCGCCCAGGTGCCGCCGCTGAGCATGAGCCCGGAAGAGGAAGAGGAGCTCCGCCAGCAGCAGGCGCAGAGCCAGTCGTCGTCCTCGGGCGGCTCGGACGGGGGCGGCGATTCCGGTGGCGGCGGGACGGACGACTGGGACCCGGGCTGGGACGACGACGGGGACACCTGGAGCGACGACGACTTCGGCTAAGACCGACCGGCACATGGGAGGCGGGGGGGGGGGGGGGGGGCGCCCGCGCC
>NZ_JBEZKL010000233.1:0-6433 GCF_040704695.1 Streptomyces sp. NPDC048411 | reverse complement strand
AGCCCGGCCCGTGCGGGATCACCCGTGGTGTCCAGCACGAACCAGGGAATCGCGATCAGGGCGATCCGGTTTCCCGCGACCGACACCGCCTCGGCCGCCAAGACAGCGCCAAGCGCTCGCCGCGCCACAGCCGTTGACGTGCCAGAAGAACTCACCTGGTTACCGGCTCCCGACCCATGATGGTGGCCTGGTCAGTCGGAAAGTACCAGTCCAAGGGGTCGGGCTGCCTACCGAAGTGCCCACAAATACGCCGCTGCCGCCTGGTCATCCTGCCGGCGGTGTGCACGGCCATCCGATCGTGGTCGTTCGGCCTGATCCACCGGCGAACGAACTCATGCTCCGCACGGCCTACGTGAGGTGAGGGAGGGGGTTCGGCCTCTGACCTGCAAGGGAGCGCCCCGTCCGGTTCCGACCGGGCGGGGCGCTCCCTCGTTGACGGGTAACCCGCCACGCGCACGGGCGTCCTCCGGCATACGCATGTGCCGGAGGGCGCCCGTGGTGTCCGGAGCGGGTGTGTGTCCGTCAGCCTGCCGTGGTGGCTGCGATCCGCCGTTCGAAGGCCGCGAACGCGGCTTCCTGGCGCCACTGGACCCGCGCCTTGGTGCTGGCGTCCAGGAGGCGCCGGCACTGCTGCCGGGGGTTGTGCGTACCGGGAATGTCGTGGCGGCAGGCGCCGGCGAGACGGTAGCCGCCCCGGGTCGGGTTGCCCTGCCAGAGACTGGTGCCCGGCAGGAAGGCGTACTCCAGGGAGGCCCGGGCGAGGTCCTTCAGGTCGCGGTAGCCGAGGCGGTACGTCGTGGCGGCGTACTGGTACTCGTGGCTGATGTCGATCCGGGAGACGCCGGGATCGTCGGTGGCCAGCACGACAGGCACGCCGTAGGACCGGTAGGTGGTGAAGGGGTGGTCGGCGCCCTTGACCCCGAGGATCTGCGCGTTGCTGCTGAACGGGACCTCGACCGCGATCTGGCGGGCGGCCATGGTGCGGGCGAGCTGCTGCCAGTTGTCCTCGTGGACCAGGTCGACACCGTGGCCGACGCGCTCGGCGTGTGCGATGTTCACGGCCTCACCGATGTGGAAGGTCAGGTCCTCGGGCTTGACCAGGCCGGGCCACAACTCGCCCGCATGCAGGGTGATGTGCGCCTTGGGGTATACGCGGTGCAGGTAGTCGAGCATCCGCATCTGCAGGCTGTAGTTCTGCAGGGAGCTGTCCCAGTCCTCCGGCTGCACCAGATTCACGGCGACGAACCGCTTGTCCCGTTCGGCGAGGCGCAGTCCCAGGGCCATCTGCGTGAAGACCCGCTCGGGTGAACTGCCGCGCGACACCTGGGAGATCCACCGCACCGGCAGCCGGCAGCCGGCCTCCGCGCGGGGCGTGCCGCACTGTGCTGCCGTGCGGAACTCCGCGTCGGACTCGTCCGTCTCCCGGCTCGCCTCGGCGACCAGCTTGTCGAGCTTGCCACCGGCCAGCAGCTTGCCATGCAGCTTTGCCAGGTCCGGGTCCCAGCCGACCTCGGCGGCGAGATTCTTCGCGCCGTCCGACGCGGGGGTCACCATCGTCTCCAGATAGAACTGGTTCTGCCTCGCGACGGTGTTGGCCACTTCGGCGAGGAGCTTGCCCCGGTGGCGCCAGGTGACCTCGCCGAACTTCCCGAACGTGTCGAAGAAGTGGTCGTGCCCCGACTGCCCCGGCGGGAAGTCCTGCATGGACCACGCCCGCAGCACCGAGCGGCGGAAGGGGCCGTCGGTCAGGGCGTCCGACGCCGGCCGCCGGCCGGGATCGCACGGCGGCTGCACCGCGGTCAGCGTCGTCTCGTCGATGCACAGACCGTCTTCCGCGGCGAGCGAGATCAGGTACTCGGTCGAGACGGCGCCGGACAGGTGGTTGTGCAGGTCCCCTCCCTTCGGCAGTGCCGTGAAGAAGGCCCTCAGCGCGGCCGGATCGTGCCGGATCGCGGCGAGCCGCGCGGAGACCAGGGACTCCCCACGGGTGGGCAGGAGCGCGGCAGCGGGGGACCGAGTGGCGGCCACCGGCTGCGCGGCGGCGGGCAGCGAGCCCGGCAGCAAGGACAGGACGGCGAGGGCGCCGAGCCCGATCGGGGCCAGGAGGCCACGCGGGCGGCGCACGGAGCGGCGGTTCACGGAGATCACCTGCGCATGATCCCGAGTTCCGCCGACGCTGAACGCGCGACGGGCGGTCACCCGGCCGGGACCACCCGGCCGAGTGATCACGCCAGACGTCCTGCCGATTCTTCCCGGTGGTCCACGAGCGTCCGGTGCGCGCACCTGTTCGTCGGCCGCCTGCTCCTCGGCCGGCGCGGGTCCGGTACGGCCTGTGCCCTCACGGCCGGCCGGCCGGGCGGCTCACGCATGACCGGCGGCGGTGCGGTCGGACCGGGCACCGGGGAAGCCGACGAGAGGGCGGCGCGGGTGGGTGTGGCGCCCCGTGCGGAACGGAGCGCCACACCCACGTACGCCTGTCGGCCCTCAGTCCTCGCCCTCCAGGTCCCCCTCCGTCTCCAGGAACGCCTGGCGCAGCGCCTCCAGTACCGCAGGGTCCGGCTTGGCCCACATGCCGCGGGACTCGGCCTCCAGGAGGCGTTCCGCGATGCCGTGCAGGGCCCAGGGGTTGGCCTGCTGCAGGAATTCGCGGTTGGTCGGGTCGAGGACGTACGTCTCGGTGAGCTTGTCGTACATCCAGTCGGCGACCACGCCCGTTGTCGCGTCGTAGCCGAAGAGGTAGTCGACCGTGGCGGCGAGTTCGAAGGCGCCCTTGTAGCCGTGGCGGCGCATCGCCTCGATCCACTTGGGGTTGACCACGCGGGCGCGGAAGACGCGGGACGTCTCCTCGACGAGGGTGCGGGTGCGGACCGTCTCCGGGCGGGTGGAGTCGCCGATGTACGCCTCCGGGGCGGTGCCGCGCAGGGCGCGGACCGTGGCCACCATGCCGCCGTGGTACTGGAAGTAGTCGTCCGAGTCCGCGATGTCGTGCTCGCGGGTGTCCGTGTTCTTGGCGGCCACGGCGATGCGCTTGTACGCCGTCTCCATCTCGTCGCGGGCCGGGCGCCCGTCGAGTTCGCGGCCGTAGGCGTAACCGCCCCAGACGGTGTAGACCTCGGCGAGGTCGGCGTCGGTGCGCCAGTCGCGGCTGTCGATGAGCTGGAGGAGACCCGCTCCGTAGGTACCGGGGCGGGAGCCGAAGATGCGGGTGGTGGCCCGGCGTTCGTCGCCGTGTTCGGCGAGGTCGGCCTGGGCGTGCGCCCGGATGTGGTTCTGCTCGGCCGGTTCGTCGAGGGAGGCGGCGAGACGTACCGCGTCGTCGAGCAGGCCGATGGTGTGCGGGAACGCGTCCCGGAAGAAGCCGGAGATGCGCAGCGTCACATCGATGCGCGGGCGGCCCAGCTCGGCGAGGTCGATCGGTTCCAGGCCGGTGACGCGGCGTGAGGCGTCGTCCCAGACCGGGCGGATGCCGAGCAGTGCCAGTGCCTCGGCGACGTCGTCGCCGGAGGTGCGCATCGCGCTGGTGCCCCACAGGGAGAGGCCGACCGAGGTGGGCCACTCGCCGTTGTCGGTGCGGTAGCGCTCCAGGAGCGAGTCGGCCAGGGCCTGACCGGTCTCCCAGGCGAGGCGGGACGGGACCGCCTTCGGGTCGACGGAGTAGAAGTTGCGGCCGGTCGGCAGGACGTTGACCAGGCCGCGCAGCGGGGATCCGGAGGGGCCCGCCGGGACGAAGCCGCCGTTCAGGGCGTGGACGGTGTGGTCGAGTTCGGCGGTGGTGGCGGACAGCCGGGGGACCACCTCGCGGGCGGCGAAGTCGAGGATGTCCGCGACCGGTCGGGGATGCGATGCCGTGACGGTCGCGACCGCCGCCGGGTCCCAGTCCGCGTCCTCCATCGCCTGGACCAGGGCGCGTGCATGCTCCTCGGCCTCGTCGGCGGTGGTGCGGGTGGCAGTGGACTCGTCCAGCCCGAGTGCCTCGCGCAGGCCGGGCAGCGACGCCGTACCGCCCCAGATCTGGCGGGCGCGCAGGATCGCCAGGACCAGGTTGACCCGGTCCGCACCGGCCGGGGCACCGCCCAGGACGTGCAGGCCGTCGCGGATCTGGGCGTCCTTGATCTCGCAGAGCCAGCCGTCCAGATGCATGATGAACTCGTCGAAACCCTCGTCGTCCGGGCGGTCGTCGAGCCCGAGGTCGTGGTCGAGCTTGGCGGCCTGGATCAGGGTCCAGATCTGGGCGCGGATCGCGGGCAGTTTCGCCGGGTCCATCGCGGCGATCTGGGCGTGTTCGTCGAGGAGTTGCTCCAGGCGCGCGATGTCGCCGTAGCTGTCCGCGCGGGCCATCGGCGGCACGAGGTGGTCGATCAGGGTGGCGTGGACGCGGCGCTTGGCCTGCGTGCCCTCGCCCGGGTCGTTCACCAGGAACGGGTAGACGAGCGGGAGATCGCCCAGTGCCGCGTCCGGGCCGCAGTCCGCGGACAGGCCCGCGTTCTTGCCGGGCAGCCACTCCAGGTTGCCGTGCTTGCCGAGGTGGATCATCGCGTCGGCCCCGAAACCGCCGTCGTCCCGCGCCGCCGCGATCCAGCGGTACGCGGCCAAGTAGTGGTGCGAGGGCGGCAGATCGGGGTCGTGGTAGATCGCGATCGGGTTCTCGCCGAAGCCGCGCGGCGGCTGGATGAGAATGAGGAGGTTCCCGCGGCGCAGGGCGGCGAGCACGATGTCGCCCTCCGGATTGCGGGAGCGGTCCACGAACATCTCGCCGGGCGGCGGACCCCAGTGCCGCTCGACGGCGTCGCGGAGCCCGTCCGGGAGCGTGGCGTACCAGCGCCGGTAGTCGGCGGCCGGGATACGGACCGGGTTGCGGGCCAGCTGCTCCTCGGTCAGCCACTCCTGGTCGTGGCCGCCGGCCTCGATCAGGGCGTAGATCAGCTCGTCGCCGTCGCCGGAGACCAGGCCGGGGAGTTCGTCCTCGGGCCCGAAGTCGTAGCCCTCGGCGCGCAGTCGCCGCAGCAGGGCGACGGCGCTGGCGGGGGTGTCGAGCCCGACGGCGTTGCCGATACGGGAGTGCTTGGTCGGGTAGGCGGAGAGGACGAGTGCCAGGCGCTTGTCCCCGGCCGGGATGTGGCGAAGCCGTGCGTGGCGTACGGCGATTCCGGCGACGCGTGCCGCGCGTTCGGTGTCGGCGACGTACGCGGGCAGCCCGTCCTCGTCGATCTCCTTGAAGGAGAACGGGACGGTGATCAGCCGGCCGTCGAACTCGGGGACCGCGATCTGACTGGCCGCGTCGAGCGGGGAGACACCCTCGTCGTTGTCCTCCCAGTCGCTGCGCGAGCTGGTCAGGCAGAGAGCCTGCAGGATCGGTACGTCGAGTCCGGTGAGCGCACCCGCGTCCCAGGACTCGTCGTCGCCGCCCGCCGATGCCTCGGCGGGCCGGGTGCCGCCCGCGGCGAGGACGGTGGTGACGATGGCGTCGGCGGCGCGCAGTTCGTCGATGAGTGCGGGTTCCGGGGTACGCAGCGAGGCGACGTACAGGGGGAGGGCGCGGGCGCCCGCGTCCTCGATCGACCGGCAGAGCGTGTCGACGAACGCGGTGTTCCCGCTCATGTGGTGGGCGCGGTAGTAGAGCACCGCGATGGTCGGGCCGTCACAGGCGCGCGCGGTGCGCTCCAGGGGGCCCCAGGACGGTGCGGGCGCCGGGGGCTCGAAGCCGTGGCCGGTCAGCAGCACGGTGTCGGAGAGGAACCGGGCCAACTGGTCCAGGTTGGCCGGGCCGCCGTGCGCCAGGTAGGCGTGGGCCTCGGCGGCGATCCCGATCGGGACGGTGGAGGCGGCCATCAGCTGGGCGTCGGGGGCCTGTTCGCCGGTGAGGACGACGACCGGCCTGCCGGTGGCGAGGACCTGGTCGAGGCCTTCCTGCCAGGCGCGGACACCGCCGAGGAGGCGTACGACGACGAGGTCGGTGCCGTCGAGGAGAGCGGGAAGGTCGTCGAGCGGCAGGCGCGAGGGGTTGGCGTAGCGGTAGGTCACCGGACCGTCCGCGGCGCGGGCGCTGAGCAGGTCGGTGTCGGACGTCGACAGGAGCAGGATCATGCGGCGTCGGGCCTTCCTCGGGGTGTCCACGCCCCGGGCGGTGTCGGAATGGGGTCTCCCCTGCTCGAGCGGCGTCGAGAGCTTGGGGAAGGGAGTTCCTGACTCGCCCGGCCGCCCAGGCCGGACTCACAGTGGCGGGACCGCGCCGGACTCGCACCGGGCTTCCTCCCCTATCGCCGTCTTAGAGGCCTCGCACGTAGGTGGGGCGGCGTCGCGTGCCGATGGGCGGCGCCTGGCGGCGTTGTCGTCGGTCGACGACGCTCCGCGTCGCCTCCCTCCTCCGCCTTGCCAGGCTTGCCCCTCGCCCCGCTCCTTCCTCCACCCCACCTACGTGCGAGGCCTCTTAGGC
>NZ_JBEZKL010000232.1:0-6621 GCF_040704695.1 Streptomyces sp. NPDC048411 | reverse complement strand
AAGACCTTCGCCGACGCCATGATGTCCGCCGACGTCGACAACGCCTGCGGAGCCGCCTACGGAATGCCGAGCGAGGAACGCGTCAACTCCCGCAACGGTTACCGGCATCGCCAGTGGGACACCAGGGCCGGCAGCATCGACCTGGCCATCCCGAAGATCCGTTCCGGCTCCTACTTCCCCGACTGGCTGTCCCCGACCCTCTCAACGCCGAGGCGCCGCAGCTGCGCGGCCTGGGTGCGGCGGAAAGCGGGATCAGTCGAAGCCGACCGAACACGACCTGCCGTTCTCTACCTGGAGCCTGTCCAAGCCGGCGCCGACGACCAGCACCTGCAAGCCGTCGTCGACAGGGCAAACGTTGCCTGATCCGGCACTGGTCCCCATACGCACAGAAGCCCGTAGCGGCTCCGGGAAGTTCCCAGGGCCACTACGCAGCCGGCTCGCTGAGCCTCGCTCGGTGCCGTGCTCAGCGAGCCGGGGCCCGCTGCTCCCGCGTCACGCGGGCATAGTCGGTGAAAACCCGGCGGAAAAGGTCATGACCGGTCCGGCCGGTGTGCCGTAGACACCAGTCCTGCGCCGTTTCCTGCTCCTCCTGCGGTCCGGATTCCTCGCCGCACCCGACCGTGACGCAGAAGGTCTCGTACGTGACCCCGCCTTCCGGCTCGTGCCGGATCGTGTGCGGCACGTGCCGCATGGCTGAGCGCGTCATGAACACTCCCCTTGAGCGTGTCTGCCGATCTCCACGTTCAGGTCACTGACGCGGGAATGGTCCCCGCGCGCATCCTGGCCTCTGTGCGTTCAGCGTCCAGGGCGAAGCAGACGTTACAGCCGGCCGTACGTGCCGGCTCGGGCTCCAGCGGAGCTACCAGGACTTCCGGCCGCCTTGCGATCGCACGCACCGGACGACGCTCCTCACGGGGCGAACATTGCCGGTCCTAGGCGTTACGTACCCTCGCCCTTCGCCTGCGGAGCGTGCAGGGGCACCTTGCCGAACGGGTCATGTCGGGCGTCCTTACGGCCGTTCCTGCTTCCCCCTCGACCCGGCCCGACCGCAGTTCGCCCGCTGAACGTGCCACTGGAGTGGCTCTCGACCCGATCGGCGTCCGGGGGCTGGTGAGACCGGCAGGAATCGGGTACATACGGACGAGTAGCACCGGTTGGTATGCCTCGGGAGACGCGCATGCGCTCCGCGCGGACCGGCCGGGTCCGCCAACCCGACAACGCGGCGAGGTGAGCTCCTCATGTCCGCACCATCCGCTCCGAAGAACACGCCCAAGGTCACCGAGCGTGAAGCGCGTCAAGTGGCCGAAGCCGCACGCGAGCAGGACTGGCGCAAGCCCAGTTTCGCCAAGGAACTCTTCCTCGGCCGCTTCCGGCTGGACCTCATTCATCCGCATCCCATGCCGCCCGGCGACGACGTCCGGCGCGGCGAGGCGTTCCTCGCCCGGTTGCGCGACTTCTGCGAAACCAAGATCGACGGCGCTCTGATCGAGCGTGAGGCGAAGATCCCCGACGAGGTCATCAACGGCCTCAAGGAGCTCGGCGCCCTCGGGATGAAGATCGACCCGAAGTACGGCGGCCTGGGACTGACCCAGGTCTACTACAACAGGGCGCTCGCCCTGGTCGGCTCCGCCAACCCGGCGCTCGGCGCGCTGCTCTCCGCCCACCAGTCCATCGGCGTACCGCAGCCGCTGAAGCTCTTCGGCAGCCAGGAGCAGAAGGACACCTTCCTTCCCCGGCTCGCCCGCACCGACATCTCGGCGTTTCTCCTCACCGAACCGGATGTCGGCTCCGACCCTGCCCGGCTCGCCACCTCGGCCGTTCCGGACGGTTCCGACTACATCCTCGACGGTGTGAAGCTGTGGACGACCAATGGCGTCGTCGCCGACCTGCTGGTCGTCATGGCCCGCGTCCCGAAGTCGGTCGGCCACAAGGGCGGCATCACCGCGTTCGTCGTCGAGGCGGACGCCCCGGGCGTCACCGTGGAGAACCGCAACGCCTTCATGGGGCTGCGCGGGCTCGAGAACGGCGTGACCCGCTTCCACCGCGTCCGGGTCCCGGCCGCCAACCGTATCGGCCCGGAGGGAGCCGGTCTCAAGATCGCCCTCACCACGCTCAACACGGGCCGACTGTCGCTCCCCGCCATGTGCGTCGGAGCGGGAAAGTGGTGCCTGAAGATCGCCCGCGAATGGTCGGCGGTCCGCGAACAGTGGGGCAGGCCGGTTGCCCGGCACGAAGCCGTCGGTGCCAAGATCTCTTTCATCGCGGCCACCACATTCGCCCTGGAAGCAGTTGTCGACCTCGCCTCGCAGATGGCGGACGAGGATCGCAACGACATCCGCATCGAGGCAGCCCTGGCCAAGCTGTACGGCTCCGAGATGGGCTGTCTCATGGCCGACGAACTGGTCCAGATCCGGGGCGGCCGGGGCTTCGAGACCGCCGACTCCCTCGCCGCCAGGGGCGAACGGGCCGTCCCCGCCGAACAGCTCCTCCGCGACCTGCGGATCAACCGGATCTTCGAGGGCTCGACAGAGATCATGCATCTGTTGATCGCCCGCGAGGCCGTCGACGCCCACCTGAAAGTCGCCGGAGATCTTATCGACCCCGACAAGCCCCTCTCGGCCAAGGCGAAGGCGGGAGCGAACGCGGCCGGCTTCTACGCCCGCTGGTTGCCCAAGCTTGTCACCGGACCAGGTCAACTGCCGCGCACCTACAACGAGTTCCATCCGCCCGGGCACCCGGACCTGTCCACCCATCTGCGCTACGTCGAACGCTCTGCCCGCAAACTGGCCCGCTCCACCTTCTACGCGATGTCGCGCTGGCAGGGACGCATGGAGACCAAGCAGGGCTTTCTGGGCCGGATCGTCGACATCGGTGCCGAACTCTTCGCGATGAGTGCCGCCTGCGTCCGTGCCGAACTTCTGCGCACCACTGACGAGCACGGCCGGGAGGCCTACCAACTCGCCGACGCCTTCTGCCACCAGTCCCGCATTCGCGTCGAGGAACTCTTCACCCGCCTCTGGTCCAACACCGACCAGCTCGACCGGCACGTGGTCGACGGCGTCCTCGGCGGCGCGTACCTCTGGTTGGAGGAAGGAGTCGTCGACCCGAGCGGTGAGGGCCCCTGGATCGCCGATGCCACCCCCGGCCCGGCCACCAAGGACAACGTCCACCGTCCCATTCGCTGACCGCCGGTCCATCGAGCCGGCCGGTCGGGCCGGGCGGGAGGCGTCCACTCGCTGGACGCTCCCCGCCCGGCCCTGTGCCGCACGACAGGATGGGCGTCGCGACCTGGCGCCCATGGGAGGCCGAGCCCACCGGCTCAGGGACGTCGCAGCCGCCCATGCTCCCGCCACGGCGCTCACCCGCGCCGCCCTCGGGCGGGGACGCCGACGCCCAGAGGCTGCCGGAATTCACAGGAACACTTCCTGAGCCGCTCCTCCCGGAGGTCTCCGGGGGCGCGCTGTCCGCCTGCCGGGCCGATGCGGCAACAATGGGGGGCATGAGCGACAGCCCTGCACCCCTCGCCGACCCGCACCTCATCTTCGACGCAGTGGAAGGACGCCGGGATCTCGTCATCCTCGGCTCCACCGGGTCCATCGGCACCCAGGCCATCGACCTGGTGTTGCGTAACCCCGACCGCTTCCGCGTCACCGCGCTCTCCGCCGCGGGAGGCCGGGTTGCCCTCCTCGCCGAGCAGGCGCGGCGACTGAGAGTGCGCACGGTCGCCGTCGCCGTACCGGACGCGGTGCCGGCCCTCCGCGAAGCGCTGCGCGAGCAGTACGGTGCCGGGGAACCGCTTCCGGAGATCCTGGCAGGACCGGACGCCGCCACGCAGCTCGCCGGGAGCGCCTGTCACACCGTGCTCAACGGAATCACCGGCTCGATCGGTCTGGCCCCCACGCTCGCCGCGCTGGAGGCCGGCCGTACGCTCGCCCTCGCCAACAAGGAATCGCTGATCGTGGGCGGACCGCTGGTGAAGGCCCTGGCCAAGCCGGGCCAGATCATCCCGGTCGACTCCGAGCACGCCGCGCTCTTCCAGGCGCTCGCCGCCGGCACCCGGGCCGATGTCCGGAAGCTTGTCGTCACCGCGTCCGGCGGCCCGTTCCGGGGACGGACGAAGAGCGAGCTGGCGAGCGTCACGCGTGAGCAGGCGCTCGCGCACCCCACCTGGGCCATGGGCCCGGTGATCACGATCAACTCCGCCACCCTGGTCAACAAGGGACTGGAGGTCATCGAGGCTCACCTTCTGTACGACATTCCGTTCGAGCGGATCGAAGTCGTCGTCCACCCCCAGTCGTACGTTCACTCCATGGTGGAATTCACCGACGGCTCCACCCTGGCTCAGGCCACTCCGCCGGACATGCGCGGACCGATCGCCATCGGCCTCGGCTGGCCGGAACGAGTCCCGGACGCGGCACCTGCTTTCGACTGGTCGAGGGCGTCCACCTGGGAGTTCTTCCCTCTCGACAACGAGGCGTTTCCGTCTGTGGGCCTGGCCAGGCACGTGGGCACGCTCGGCGGCACCGCCCCGGCGGTGTTCAACGCGGCGAACGAGGAGTGTGTGGACGCTTTCCTGTCGGGACAGCTGCCGTTCAACGGAATCATGGATACGGTCACGGCGGTGGTGGCCGAACACGGCACCCCTGCCACGGGAACTTCGCTCACGGTCGCAGACGTCCTGGAAGCGGAGACCTGGGCACGGGCCCGGGCTCGGGAACTCTCGGCGAAAGCGACAGCGGAGGCGCGCGCATGAGTATGACGACGGTCCTGTTGACGATTCTGGGTATCGTCGTGTTCGCCTTCGGCCTGCTGTTCTCGATCGCCTGGCACGAACTGGGACACCTGTCGACCGCGAAGCTCTTCGGGATCCGCGTCCCGCAGTACATGGTCGGCTTCGGCCCGACCATCTGGTCGCGGAAGAAGGGCGACACCGAGTACGGGATCAAGGCGATCCCGGCCGGTGGCTACATCCGCATGATCGGCATGTTCCCGCCCGGTCCGGACGGACGGCTCGAGGCGCGCTCCACTTCGCCGTGGCGGGGAATGATCGAGGACGCCCGGGAAGCCGCTTTCGAGGAAATCGAACCGGGCGACGAGAACCGCCTCTTCTACACGCGCAAGCCATGGAAGCGCGTGATCGTCATGTTCGCCGGACCGTTCATGAACCTGGTTCTGGCCGTCGCGATCTTCCTCGGCGTGTCGATGACCTTCGGCTTCCAGACGCAGACCACCGAGGTCGCGGGCGTCCAGAAATGCGTGATCGCGCAGAGCGAGAAGCGGGACACCTGCAAGAAGAGCGACCCGGTCTCGCCCGCGCAGGCCGCCGGACTGAAGAAGGGCGACAAGATCGTCGCCTTCAACGGCCAGAAGGTGGACGACTGGGCCGCCCTCTCCGACCGGATCCGTGCCACCATCGGCCCCGCCACCATCACCGTCGAGCGCGGCGGCCAGGAGACGACGCTCCACGCCGTGCTGCAGAAGAACATGGTGGCCAAGAAGGACTCCAAGGGTGAGGTGGTCCCCGGCTACGTCCCGGCCGGGTATCTGGGTTTCGCGGCCCAGACCGAGATCGTTCCGCTCTCCTTCAACGACTCGGTCGTCCGCATGGGCGACATGATCCAGAACGGCGTCGACTCGATCATCGCCCTCCCGTCCAAGATCCCGGGCCTGTGGAGCGCGGCCTTCGGCGACGGCGAGCGAGCGGCCGACTCCCCGGTCGGCGTCGTGGGCGCGGCCAGGATCGGCGGCGAGGTGATGACGCTGGACGTCCCGGCGACGAACCAGATCGCGATGATGCTGTTCCTGCTGGCCGGCTTCAACCTCTCGCTGTTCCTCTTCAACATGCTGCCCCTGCTTCCGCTCGACGGCGGGCACATCGCGGGAGCCCTCTGGGAGTCCCTGCGTCGCAATGTGGCGCGGGTCTTCAAGCGCCCCGACCCCGGCCCCTTCGACGTGGCCAAGCTGATGCCGGTCGCCTATGTCGTCGCCGGCGTCTTCATCTGCTTCACCCTGCTCGTCCTGGTGGCTGACATCGTCAATCCCGTCAAGATCTCCTGACCGCCCTGAGGCGACGGCCGGCCCGAGCCATGGGCCGGCCCGGAGCGCCGACCGGTCCGGCGCGCTCATGGGCCTGGCGCCCGCCCGGCCTGGCGCGTTGCCACGCGTCACGCCGGACGACCTCGGCGCGACGATCGGGCAGATCGAGCCGGGCGCACCACGGGCGGTGACCGGGCATACATCTGATCTGATGTCCGGGCGCCTCTGTTTGTACGGACTTCGGGATGCGGTGTGCTCCGGGTTCCCCCCGGTGCCGTAACCTCGAAGGTCGGAGCCCGCCGATCTCGGGACCTTGATCCACACCTTGGGGATGCTCAGCGCATGACTGCGATTTCTCTCGGAATGCCGTCCGTTCCGACCAAGCTCGCCGACCGGAGGGTCAGCCGCAAGATCCAGGTCGGGTCGGTGGCGGTCGGTGGGGATGCGCCGGTGTCGGTGCAGTCGATGACCACGACCCGTACGTCGGACATCGGTGCGACGTTGCAGCAGATCGCGGAGTTGACGGCGTCTGGCTGTCAGATCGTGCGGGTGGCGTGTCCGACGCAGGATGATGCGGATGCGTTG
>NZ_JBEZKL010000231.1:0-6650 GCF_040704695.1 Streptomyces sp. NPDC048411 | reverse complement strand
GAGCAAGATACACCGCTCAGCCCCGAAGACGAATCTCTTCCGCTGCGAAAGAGCCAACTCGTAGGACACTGCGAGTCTGGGCTCGTATGGGGGAGTCCGGCCTACGTCCCGTATGGCATGCACCGCGGCCCGCTCGGTGCTGGGGCCCAGCACCGTGTCCCAGTGCGCCACCACCGCATAGGCCAGTCGGCGCCGCCCGACGATGACACCGGCGTCGGCGCGTACCCCGGTGTCGGTGCCGGTCTTGTTGGCGACCAGAAGCCCGTCGGGCAGCGGGTCCGGGAAACCCGGGGCGTAAGGGTCGTGATCCACCAAGGCGGGGACCAGGCCGTGGTCGGTGTTGGCGCGCATCCAGCGCAGCAGCCCGGCGGAGGCCGCCGGGGAGCTCATCGTGCCGCGTACCGCATGCGTCACCAGCCGCGCCAGGTCCCGTGCGGTGCCGGTGGCGAAGACGGGTGGCACGTCCGGGCCCCGGATGTCACGGACCTTGTCGTGCAGCGTGAGGCGGTCGAGCCCGAGATCCGCCGCCAGCCGGGCCGTGGACTCGCGCCCCACCAGGCGCAGCAGTGCGTTGGTGGCGGTGTTGTCGCTCACCGAAGCGGTCAGCCAGGCCAGGTCCTCGACGGTCCAGCCGCGCCTGCTCATCCGGCGCAGCAGACCGGTACCGTCCGCCATGTCCTCGTCGAGGATGTCCACGGTTCGGTCGGCGAGCAGCTCCCCGGTGTCCAGCCGGCGTGCGACCTCGGCGAGCAGCAGCAGTTTCGAGGCGGACGCGACCGGCAGAACGGTACGGTCGTCGACCCCCACCGTCTCGCCGCCGTCGATGTCGACGGCGGCGACAGCCAGGGTGAGCGGCAGCGCGGCCGAGCGCCCGGCCGCCGCGGTCACTTGGGCCAGACTCATCGGATCCTCACCACTTCTCCCGCCCGTACCGCGGTCGCGCAGCCGCCTCTTACTGCGACCCGTCCCGCCACCACGACGGTATCGATGCCTTCCGGTGCCAGCAGGGGACGGTCGAAGGTGGCGGTGTCCCGCACCGACGCCGGGTCGAGCACGACCAGATCGCCGAGGGCGCCGTCGCGGACCACCCCGCGGCCGGTGAGTCCGAATCGCCGAGCCGGCAGTCCAGTCATCTTGTGCACCGCGCTCTCCAGCGGGAGCAGCTCCTCGTCGCGGCCGTAATGGCCGAGTACCCGGGCGAAACTCCCCGCCCAACGAGGATGCGGCCGACCGGGTTTGGGGACGCCGTCCGAGCCGATCATCGACAACGGGCTGGCGAGCACACGTCGTACGTCGTCCTCACGCATGGAGTGGCTGATGATGGTCACTTCGCCCTGCTCGGCAAGCAGCAGGTCGCACGCGTGGTCGACCGGGTGGACGCCGCGCTCGGCGGCGAGGTCGGCGATGCTGCGGCCCGCGGCCTCGGGGTGGGCCTGCGCGGCGGCCACCGTGATGAGATCCCAGCCACCGTTTCCCACGGTGTTCTCCCACCCCTTGACGCCCTGAGCGATGTCCGCCCGGATCCGGTCGCGCGTTTCCGGCCGGCGCAGCCGTTCCAGCAGAGCGCCGACACCGCCCTCGCTCGTCCACGGGGGCAGCATGGCGTGCAGGACGGTGCTTCCCGCAGTGTACGGATAGACGTCGCACAGCACGTCCACGCCTTCGGCTCGGGCCTGTTCCAGCCGGGGCAGGGTGCGCAGCGTGGCACCCCAGGCGTGCCGGCCCGCGGTCTTGTGGTGGGAGATCTGCAACGGAGCGCCGGAGCGGACCGCGATCTCCAGGGCCTCCTCCAGGGCCGACTCCACCTGTGACATCTCGTCGCGCAGATGAGTGACGTAGGGCTTGCCATGGCGGGCGGCGACGCTGGCCAGCGCGACGATCTCCTCGGTGTCGGCGTACGTGCCGGGCGGGTAGATCAGCCCGGTGGACAGGCCGGCCGCTCCCTGGGTCAGCGCCCGGTCCAGCAGCGTGCACATGGTGTCCAGTTCGTCGGGCCCGGGCGGGCGGGCCTCGAAGCCCATCACTCCCGCGCGCAGCGTGCCATGGCCGACGAGCGAGGCGATATGGGTGCGGCGCAGGGCGGGGTCCTGCCCGGCGGCGAATGCGTCGAAGTCCACCGCGGGCCGGACCGGGCCGAGTCCGAACGTCACCCTGAGATGTTCGGCGAGTACCGGCAGCCGTTCCGGGAGCGAGGGGAACAGGCTGGTCCCGCAGTTGCCGCAGATTTCCGTGGTGACGCCCTGAAGCAGCGGCGCGAGGCGGAGATCGGCCGTCGGCTCCGTGGTGCCGGCGCTGCCGAGGGGGGCCGCGAGGGCATCGGAGTGCGTGTGCACATCGATGAAACCGGGTGTGACGACCCGGCCCGTCACATCGAGGGTCTCGGCCGCCGCCGCCGGGGTACCGGCGGGGAGCACGGCGATCCGCCCGTCCACCACCGCGATGTCCGCCTCCCTGGCGGGTGCGCCGGTTCCGTCGACGAGCGTGCCGCCACGCAGCAGCAGATCGAGGGAGCGGCCCATCACAGCACCGTCGACAGGAAGGCCCGCGTGCGGTCGTGCCGCGGGTCGGTGAACAGAAGCTCCGGGCTCCCTGCCTCGACGACGGCGCCCTGATCCATGAACAGGACACGGTCGGCGACCTCTCGGGCGAAACCCATCTCATGCGTGACCACGACCATCGTCATACCGCTGCGGGCCAGGTCGCGCATGACGCCCAGGACCTCGCCGACGAGTTCGGGATCGAGGGCGGAGGTGGGTTCGTCGAAAAGCATGAGCGTGGGCTCCATGGCCAGTGCGCGGGCGATCGCCACGCGCTGCTGCTGCCCGCCGGACAGCTGCCCCGGGTAGTGGTCCGCCCGGTCCGCGAGACCGACGTCGGCCAGCAGTTGCCGGGCCTGCTTCTCGGCGTTCGCCCGGGACCGGCCCTTGACGGTCACCGGCCCCTCCATCACGTTCTGCACCGCCGTGCGGTGCGGGAACAGATGGAACCGCTGGAACACCATGCCGATCCGTTCGCGCTGGCGTCGGATGTCGCGGGCGCGCCGTTCCCGCAGCACTCGGCCGGACGGGCCGTGCTGCTCGTAGCCGATCAGTTCACCGTTCATCCACACCCGCCCCGCGTCGATCTGCTCAAGGTGGTTGAAGCAGCGCAGCAGCGTGGACTTCCCGGACCCGGAGGGGCCGATGACACAGAGCACCTCACCGCTACCGACTTCGAGATCGATGCCCTTGAGCACCTCGGTGTCACCGAATCGTTTACGGACCCCGCGGGCCCTGAGGATCACGTTATTCATGCCACTGCCCCCTTCTTGGCGCGCCGGGGCACGAGATTGGTCAGGACCCTGCTCCGCAGCCCGGGAGCGGCGCCGGGGCTGTAGCGGCGTTCGACGGCGTGCTGGCCGATGCTGGCGATCGTGGTGAGCACCAGGTACCAGAGCGAAGCCACCAGGAGCAGCGCGACCACCTCGAAGTTGGCGAGGTAGAGGTGCTGGGAGACGGTCATCAGATCGGCGCCGGCGATGACCGAGACCAGCGAAGTCGTCTTGAGCATGGAGATGAACTGGTTGCCGAACGGCGGGATGATGACCCGCATCGCCTGCGGAAGGATGATGCGGGAAAGGATCTGACGGTTCGACATGCCGATGGATGCGCCTGCCTCGCGCTGGCCGGGGTCCACGCTCTGAATTCCGGCTCGAACGATCTCGGCCATGTAAGCGCCCTCGTTGATGGACAGGCCGAGCAGTGCCGCCACGAATCCGGTGATGACCTGGTTGGACTGCCAGCTGATGAGTTTGGGGCCGTCAAAGGGGATACCGATACTGATCACCGGGAACAGCAGGGCCAGGTTGAACCAGAAGATGAGCTGGACCAGCAGTGGGGTGCCCCGGAAGAACCAGGTGTAGGCGCCGGCGGTGAGACGCAGTACGGGACTGTCGGAAAGCTGCATCACCGCGACGACGATCCCGATGGCGATGCCGAGAGCCATCGAGACGAGGGTGAGCTGAATGGTCACCCCGAGGCCTTTGAGGATGACGCCGTCGAACTGGTACTCGGCGACGATGTCCCAGTGCAGATTGGGATTGACGATGACGGTGTAGGCGAGCCACACCGCGAACAGCGCCGCGGCGAGGACCGCCAGCCAGCGCCCGGGACGAGGGCGTTTGGTCACCTGGAGGGACAGGTCGTCCTCCTGCGGTCTCGCGTCCGCGGGGGCCGGATCCGGCGCCGCACCGAGGGCGGCGCCGGGCATCTTCTGGTGGCTCATGTCCGTTCTCACTGCCCGTCGTTGACGGTTGCTGCGGGTACGGCGCTGTCGCCGACTCCCCAGGTGTCGAGGATCTTCTTGTAAGTGCCGTCGTCGATCAGTTCCTGCAGGGCCTTGTGGACGGCGTCGCGCAGTCCGGCCTGGTTCTTCGCGGCCGCTATACCCCACGGGGCGGTGCCGTACTGCTCCGGCAGGACCTCGTACGTGTTGTTCTTCTTGGTGAACATCTTGGCGACGGGATAGTCGACGATGGTCGCGACCGCACGTCCGCTGTCCAGCTGGAGCAGCCCGGTCGGTGCGTCCTCGCTCTGGGAGATCCGCATCTTCTTCTGGCACTTGGCGTTCTGTTCCTCGCCGATCTGGAGGTTCGAGCTGCCCTTGGCAAGGACGACGGTCTTCCCGCACAGGTCCGCGAGCGAGTTGATGCCCTGCGGATTGCCCTTTTTCGTCATGATCACGCCGCCGGTGCGGAAGTAGTCGACGAAGTCGACCGCCTGGCGCCGCTGAGCACTGTCGGTCATGGACGACATGATCAGGTCGAACCGTCCGGATTCCAGCCCCGGGATCAGTCCGTCGAAGGCGGCATTGGTGAGTTCGAGCTTCAGTTTGAGCCGCTGGGCGATGGCCTTGGCCAGGTCGGGGTCGACACCGGTGAGCCGGGTGGTCCCGGGCTCGTACATCTCCATGGGCGGATAGCCGACCGCGGTGGCCACGCGCAGCACACCCTTCTGCTGGTACTGAGCAGGGAGCAGTTCGGCTGCGGTCCGGCCGGCGGCGGTCTGCGAGGCGCTGCCGGCCGGGGCATCGCCCTGACTGGAGCGCCCACAGGCCGTGGCAGCGAGGGCCAGGACGGCGAAGGCTGCCAGGCAGCGCAGAGAACGGGGACGATTCATCGGATTCTCCCTCACGGGGTGGCGGTGCGCCGATGCTGGCAGTCGCGCCCGGGTGAATGGAAGATGATGAAGCTATTCATGCCTGACCATCGAAATCTGTACGGCTCCGAGTCCGGGCGAACCAGTCGCCGAACGGGAACGGGGCATCGCATGCGACAACCGCTTGGCCGGCGCGGACTGCTGCTCGGTACCGGTGGACTGCGCGCGGGCACCACGGGCTCCTCGGCAACGTCGCGGGCAGCGGCCGGCCGTCCACATCCGTGTCCCCGGCCGCATCGGAATCCACGTCGCCGTCTCCGCCTTCTTCCTGCCCGCGAGCACGGCCCGGCGCCCCGACTGTGTCGACGTGGAACTGCCGTGAAACTGCGCGCCGTACGGGTGGTGGCGGCGATCGGTGTCCGACCCGCTGATCGGGGCGGTGCGGCAGCGGCGAAGAGGCGCATGGCCGTGCTGGGGCCCCGCCGTCACTGGTGGACCGGGGAGGCCCGCTGCATGGCACCGTGGACGAGGCCGCGCTTCGGGCGATCGGCGCGCAGCACGGCAGGATTCCGGCGGACTCGGTGGCGGATCGACGGGTACATGGTTGTCGATCCGCCACCTCGCGCCGGTTGAGCGACTCGTTTCTGCGCGATGCGGCAGCGGCCGGCTCGTACGATGTCGGCGTGCCGATCCGGCCCTCCGGGGGCGCAAGGACGCATCAGTTCCTCACCGACGACACCCATGACGTCCGTGCATAGGGTATTCGCGAGCCGACGCTCGCGACGCGGCTCAGGCGCGCTGGTCGAAACCGGCGCTGAGTGGCGGCTGCGGGGCGTCGAGCAGTGAGGTGTCCACCTCGCCGACGCCCCAGCCGTACGCCAGCTTGTGCACTTCCAGCACGAAGAACGAGTCGGTCGAGACGACTCCGTCGATGTGATGCAGTCTGCGGTTCATCAGGTCGGTGAAGTGGTCGGTGTCCCGGCAGATCACCTCCGCCATCACGTCGTAGGTGCCTGCCGTCATGATGACGTACGAGGTCTCGGGCAGCTCCCGCAGCCGTCGGCAGACATCCTGGGCGCTGCCCGGCCTGACCCGGATGCCGACCATGGCGAACCGGTCGAAGCCGATGGTGAGCGGGTTTGCGATGCCGACGATCTGGAGGGTGCCGTTCTCCTCCATGCGCTGGACGCGGTATCGCACGGAGGAGGCGGGGATGTCCAGTTCGTCGGCGATCTGGCTGTACGGGCGGCGGCCGTCCGCTTGGAGTGCGGCGATGATCTGGCGGTCGGTGTCGTCCAGGGGGCTGCCACCCAGCGTGCTCATTCTGTTGCTCCGGCTCTCATGTACGGCCCGCCACGGTGTGCGGGCCTGGAACTTTGGTCGTACGGGCTTAGAGGAGCTCACAAAATGGGCGCCCGGCTCGCGGCGTCTGGCACGCACGCTCGCTGCGTTGCCGAAATGCCCTAGTAGCTCCGCTACGAGGACCTTCCGGCGCCTTGCGATCGCACGCACCAG